>JAIDTL010000157.1 GCA_029060725.1 Muribaculaceae bacterium
CGTATGCCGTATTTTCCCATTCCTCCTTTTCCACTTCAATAGGAGGCATGTCCTCCTCCGTCTCCACGGTTATCTTTCCTGAGTCTGAAATACTTCTTATGCGTCCGATGAGTCCATTATAATATCTGCGGGCACCGCTGCTATCGTTCTTTATAAACATCACTTGTGCCCCCTCTTTTAGCGTGAGAAATCTTTCTACCGGGTATATCATTTCCGGGAAATCACCTTCTATTTTTGCTTCAAAGATATAAGATTTTGCCTTCAGCTCACTCATCTTACTGTCATTGACATCCTGAGCCTGGCGGTTGTGGGTCATAAGGCGAATGTAGCGTTCAGACTCAGGCGGATTGAAAGATGGAATAAACCTTGAGTTAAGGATTTTCAATGTGTTTTGGTCAGCCCGGTTTTCGCGGATAGCATTCAATACGCGGAGGAAATCAGCATCTTTCTGTCGGTAGACTTTTGTAAGCTCAATTGTCTCATACGGAGTTGTTTCAAGTATTTTACTATCGAAAAAATAAGGTGAGCGATAATGTTCGCTAAGTAATCTCCATTCCTCTTCTTTCGCCACAGGGGGAAGTTGCTGCATATCGCCGATCATGACGAGTTGGACTCCACCGAAAGGAAGAGCCGGATTTCGGTATCTTTTAAGTTTTGCGTCTATGGCATCAAGGAGGTCAGCACGCACCATGCTTATCTCATCGATTACTATAGTATCAATGGATCGTATGATTTTGATTTTATCTTTAGCGTATTTTTTGAAGCGTGATCCGCTTTCAGCTTGTCCCACTCCCGGGATATATGGAGAAAAAGAGAGTTGGAAAAAACTGTGGATAGTCATCCCCCCGGCATTAAGGGCGGCAATACCCGTCGGTGCAAGCACCACTACTGTCTTTGAACTTTCTTGTTTCAATCTTTTAAGAAAAGTCGTCTTTCCTGTCCCTGCTTTACCGGTAATAAATACGTTGGCGCCGGTATGTTCTACCAGACGCCACGCCAGTTCCATCTGCTTATTCTCCATATTTAAATTGTTTTTACAAAATTAGCAACTAATTTCGAAAAAACAAAATTTATTTTAGAATGTCGCGCCAATAGCCGGGTTGTACGCTATAAATCTCTTCCATTTTGAGCTTAGGATGCTTGATAAATATTTTTACCGGTGGTTCGGCATCGGGCATAAATTCAGCCTGAGTGCCTATAGAATCAGAGAATGTGTATGTTGCGTAGCCGGCGGATCCTTCTTTAGAGACAGCACCTGTCATCAAAATAGTAGGGACATCTCTCATTTTTTCCGGATTTTCAAATCCCATCAATCTATAGGAATCATCCTTAGAATCAATACGGAACACTTTGTCTCCATCTATTTCAATCAGTGTCATTACAGGGGTCCATCCTTCGCGGAATTGAGGAGCAAGCGACATTATTTCTTCTCTCGCCAATATCTTTTGAAGTCCGGATTCTGCAGGAGAGACATAGTCGATGATCTGTATTCCTTCGTCATACCATATCGGACGGGAGTCTCCGACACTCCATCCTCTCCAACCATAGCTTTCCCAATCTTCGACTTTAGAATTTCTCATTAACTCTCTTAGCGAATCATCTGCTATAATGGGAAAATAATCCACCATAGAAATTGAATCGTCTATAGCTTTTAGAGGATACGGACGAGGAATGGGATATACGCAAAGAGCTGCAAACCCCGGGGCATCGTTTTCTGCCAAACTACGCATCAATTCTCTAAGAGCCGCATCAGGGCGTTGCTCTGCATACGAAGAGTCATCGTTGTCTTTTTCTGCCTTAGCATCATGGCATGAAGTAAAGGCAATGGAGGAGATGCAAATGCCGGCAAGAACCAATGATTTCCAACACATATTATTATATTTAATCAAAGTTTTCATTTTTTAGGGTCTTTAAAAAGCGTTTTGAGCTACGTGTTTAACGGAATCTTTTTTCTGTTCAGTATGTTCAGGAGCAGAAAGATTAGTGATTTCGGTCACCTCTTCAATTATTTCCGTTCCATCATCTGAAGCAGGTAAAGTCTCTTGGAGAGTTGTTGGGTCTTTTACGAATAAGACTGCAAGCTCTTCTTGCCGTCTTCGTTTGAGTTGGGAAAGTTGCTTACCCCTATAACGGCTATGGGCTATATAGGAAGCCTCTATATCTCGATTACCAGCTTTTAATTTGGAGAGTACACTTGACTTTGCCACTACACCGGGTCCGCAATTATATGCAAGGGCAGCCAGCAAAAGACTGTCGGCACCGAATTCACGGTATTTTGCACAAAGCTTTGCATAGTCAGCTCTTGCAAGAGCATCGGCCTCTTTTTCAGTGAGTTTCTTACCCCTGGTAAATTTCTCTCCGGGCATGACTTTATGACCATAACCGACAAAGGGCCAATGGCTGGGACCACTTAATCCTTCATATTTCTTGATAATGGCAATGGCATCTTCAAAAGTTGGAGCTTTCTGCTTTATGGCATCGCTTTCTGAAATGGCGAAACCTACAGCTATCCCAACTATGAAAAGTATTATCAATAACTGTATTTTTTTCATTAATTACAAATTTTAGTTCCACAAGCTGCATTATTAGGATTGTAAGATTAAGGCGTTAATAATTTGACTTGCGAAAAGATTTAATACTATACTAAAACATATTAAAGTCATTAAAGTTGTATAGAACAAAAAGGGGATGTAAGTTTGTTATATAGACAAAGTCACAATTGCATTTGCTGAAGATAGCATTTATAATGGTCGACTTAGATAGAAATAAAAATGTAAAAAGACAATTAAAAAATTTTTGAAACAATGAATAAGCAACAGTTTAAGAAAGCAGTAGAGGCTGTAGGCGCTTCTATGTGCGACGAGATGATGACAGTATATTATAATGTCGATGGGGTAGACCGCGACAAGATTTCTGTAGCAGTGGCTAAAGTGCTTGGCGCAACAGGTGCGGCCAAAGCTAATGCCAACCGTTTCTTTGACCGTGGTGTCAAGGGATTCGCCTCTGTAGAAGAATACAAGAAGGCAAAGGGAGAGTTCTTCAAGAAACTTTTTGAGAAGATCCGCAAAGACTTCAACGAAGAGATCTCAGCTGCTCTGAAGCTCTTTAATGAAGCTGTGCCTCAGTCTGTAAAAGAAGCTAATAAGGTTGCTGAGTAACGCGTTTCACGTTATACGTGTTTGAAACATTAATAGTAAAAAATTATGAATATTTGGAGACTCGCATTGAAACTCACGGGCTGGAGCTTCGATATCACAGTTCCCGTCTATGACAAATGCGTAATATGCGTGGCTCCGCATACGTCCAACTGGGATTTCCTTCTCGGTCTGGCGGCATATAGATCTGTGGGAAGAAAGGCCAACTTTCTAATGAAAAGTTTTTGGTTTTTCTTCCCATTGAAATATCTTTTGCGTCATTTCGGTGGTATCCCCGTGATACGCTCAAAAGATAAGTCGAAAGGATCTCTTACCGAGAGAGTCATCCATCTCTTTGAGACGGAGCCATACGTTAACCTGGCTGTAACGCCGGAAGGCACACGAAGTGCCGTAGATCAGTGGCGAACAGGTTTTCTGTATATAGCCTACGGAGCCAACGTGCCAATTCTTCTCGGAGTAATTGACTATAGTAAGAAGCATATTCAGATAAGTCATACTTATCTGCCTACCGGAGATGTCGAGACCGACATGAAAGCCATAAGGGAATATTATTCCGAATGGAAGCATGCTGCCCGATATCCTGAAAAGTTTATACCCTAATAAAGCAATTGACTTTTATGAAAGATCTAAAAGTATGTCTATATCCTCAGGAAATAGTTTGGAAAGATAAGGAAAGTAATTTCTCTAATTTGGAGAAGGCGCTTGAGAGAATGCATCCTGCTACAGACCTGATGATAATTCCTGAGACATTTTCCACCGGTTGTCCGTATGGCGACAAAGAGAGTGTGAGGGAGTTGGCAGAGCGAAATTCGGGAAATTCTATTGAGCGCCTGAAAGGGCTTGCAAAGAAATATAGTGTGGCAATTGCCGGAAGCTATCTCGCTGATACCGGAGGTTTGCTCGCCAATAGGGCTTTCTTCATCGAACCTAATGGAGATGAATATTTTGGCGACAAAAGGCATCTCTTCACAATGGCAGGGGAAGACAAATTGCTTTCACCAGGATATAAGAGGATGAAGGTCAGATATAGAGGATGGAATATTGCTATGATAGTTTGCTATGATCTTAGATTCCCGGTATGGTGCAGAAATGTCAATAATGAATTCGATCTTCTAATTGCGGTAGCTAATTGGCCGAAGGCAAGAGTGGAGGCATGGAAAAAGCTTCTTATGGCGCGTGCCATAGAAAACGAGGCATACGTGTGTGGTGTAGATTGCAAAGGAAAAGATATTAAAGATATAGAATATGACGGCACGTCGATGGCTATAGACTTTAAGGGTAACGACATCTCAGTAAAAGATCCGGATGGAGGCGACCTTATCTACGCCACTCTTTCACTCGACAAATTGAATTCTTTCCGTGAAAAATTTCCGGCATATCGCGATTCAGACCATTTCAACATATTGATAGACCATGACAGATAAATTAAAGAGGAAGAATGAACCTTTGGTGTTGTAAATGTGTTTAAATATCGTAAAAACACTAAAAGAATATTAGTCTTGAGTCTTAAGTCTTGAGAATAATAGAAACATTAATCTTAAATTTTAAATTATGGAAACTTTTGAAGAAATAATCCAATCTCCGACACCTGTCCTCGTGGACTTTTTTGCAACCTGGTGTGGCCCTTGCCGCATGATGCATCCCATCCTTGAAGAACTTCATGAGAAGATGGGCGATAAGGTAAGAATTATAAAGATCGATATAGACAAGAATGAGCAGCTCGCTGCCAAGTATATGGTTCAGTCAGTTCCTACGCTGATGATCTTTAAGAACAACAAGCTTGAATGGCGTGGTGCCGGTGTTCATTCGGCAGCAGACCTGCAGCGACTTCTTGAAGCATACATTTAATGTAATTCATAATGCATAATTGGCTTCGCCAAGCTAAAGTAAGTCAAAATGCATAATTAAGAAAGAGTACAAAACACTTAAGTAATACATGAAAAAATCCCAGACCGTTAAATGGTTTTGGGATTTTTTTGTTGGTGTATTAATACAATTTTTGGCACGACACACGCATAATTATGAATTATGCATTATGAATTGTGAATTATTTAAACGAGTCGGGGAGATCGTTCTCGTAGAGAACTGTATCGCCCGGGGCAAGAATCTTAGCAAGCAGAGTCTGCGAATCGGCGAAGGAGTCAACGATGTGAAGGTTCTTTTCGTCGAAGTCGGTAGAACGGATGCCGTCGACAAGAGCATTGCGATTATAAGCTCCTACGATGACAGCGACGTCGAGTTTTTCTCCTATTTGTCTGCCAAGTTCTCGGTTGAGATTTTCCTGTTCGCTTCCAAGTTCTATCATTCCCGGAGTCACGATAATGCGTTTCCCATCCTTGAATTGAGACAGCACATCTACAGCCATACGCGAACCTGAAGGATTTGAATTGAATGCGTCATCAATGATAGTTACTCCCCCCGGAGTACGCTTTACGTTTAGACGATGTTCCACTTGGTCAATAGAATCTACTGCGCGACGGATTTCTTCGGCTTTAAGACCAAGTTGAAGTGCTACAATCACTGCAGCCACAAGGTTTGAAATATTGCATTCTCCCACGAGGCGAGTGTGCAGTTGAAGTCGAGATCCATCCTTACCTTCTACAGTGAAATCAGTGCCATCCGGAGAATATTTTACATCAGTAGCTACAAAATCACATCCTTCAGGAGAAGACACTCCATAACGCAATGCCTTCACATTATTGACAGGTCTGTTGGCACACCATTCAAAGTCGTTATTGATAATCCCGAGGCCATCAGAGGGGAGAGCGTCAATGAGCTCGAATTTAGTTTTCTGTACATTTTCCATGCTCTTGAACGATTCAAGATGCATCGGACCTACTGCAGTCACTATGCCAATCTGAGGATGCACCATATCGCAAATCTCTTTAATGTCTCCGAGTTGCTTTGCACCCATCTCACATATAAAAACCTCGTTGTAAGGTTTCATCATTTCTCTGACTGTTCGGATGACTCCCATCGGAGTGTTGTAGCTTCCGGGGGTCATCAATACGTCATATTTCTCTGAAAGAATTCTATGAAGGTAATGTTTAGTAGAGGTCTTTCCATAACTCCCTGTAATACCAACAATTTTAAGATCTGGCATACTTTCTAAGATTGAAACTGCTTCATTGCGATATTTTGCATTGATAGCTGCTTCAACCGGTTTTAGAACCCATACTGAAAGTATGGCGATAGCCCAAGAGAAAATGCAAAGGAAGAGAATTGAACCGAGACTAAGCTGTCCTCCTGAATAATAGAGAAAAGCATCACTTCCCCCTTTGCCCACGGTAAGGATTACGGCGAGTGAGAATGCTATCGAAAACACACAGCAGACACTATATATTCGTTTCACTCTTGGAGTGTAGACAAGGGGCTTCTTAAACTTCTTGCGAAGCATGATAATAGCTTGAATGATACATACGGCGGCGGCAATTATTGCATTGACAGCCGGCATTAGGAGTGTAGAAAAAAGAAGAAACAGCACCCCTACATTGACCATACGGGAGACAGATGCAATGTCGCCTGAGCGGTTAAGCCATTTCCAATAGCGGTCGATTCGGTAGCTATTTTGCTGCAGCATGTGTATGTCGTGGCGGAAATTTAAAAGCATATAGATTCCGCAAATCACGAGGATTATTATTGAGAAAGCGTTCACTGTTTTATGAGTTTAAGTGGGTTAGATGGTTTTAACGTTTAGATGTTGAAAAATGAGGATACCACTGCTTTGAAGCCGAAAGGATTATCAAGAAATGAATAGTGCCCGCAACCGGGAAATGATACAAGTCCTGCATCAGGAATGAGTCGCTTCATGGTCTGTGCATCTGAAAGGGGAGTGGCAGTGTCGTCTTCGCCCCAAACAAGAAGCACCGGAGCCTTTATAGATGGCATTGCATATTTCAAGTCTTCATTTACACATTTGCTCATGACTGCACGCATACGGGGCGTCGAATTGCGGTAGTCGGCAGAACCCTTTTTGCCACGGAGTCTTTCAACTATTTCAGTTCCTTTTTTCTTTCCAAATAATAGATTTGTCAAATGCTTCATCGTCTTAAAAGAATAGACTTTCCAGTAGTAGGAAAGAGTTCTTTTAGGTTTTATGCCTGCAGAGTCTACAAGAAGAACCTTTTCTACGTCACCTCTTGAACTTAGAAGGATGCTTATTCGTCCTCCAAATGAGTGGCCTACAAGGGAAGGGCGTATGAGTCCAAGTTTCGAGATAAATTTCTCCATCATTGAAGTGAACTCCTCTATTCCCCATACGGTAGGAGGTTCGGAGCTTTGTCCATGTCCGGGAAGATCAACATTGATCACCCTCATTTTCCCTTTGAATATATTTTCGATGGAAGCTACGGTATCAACATTGCAACCCCATCCGTGCATAATGATTATCGGGCGGAAATTTTCTTCTTCAGAGTCACGGTAATGGAGCTTGACTCCATCTATTTCTATAGTCTTATCCATCTTACTTATTTAAGGAATCTTTTAGTAAGGTCGCCGTATTCATCTATTCTACGGTCGCGAAAGAATGGCCACCATTGCCTTACATTTTCCGAGCGATCAAGGTCAATGTCAACTATTTCTTCAGCAGCTTTATCTTCAGGTGCAAGATATAGGAATTCTCCTTGCGGACCGGCAACAAAACTTGATCCCCAAAAATCGATGCCGGAAGAGACTCCGGAAAGATCTTCCTCAAATCCTACCCGGTTTACGCTTACGACAGGAATCCCGTTGGCTACGGCATGTCCACGCTGGACTGTGATCCAAGCCTCACGCTGGCGTTGCTTTTCATCATCCAGGTCGTCAGGATTCCAACCGATGGCTGTCGGATAGATAAGCATATCCGCTCCGTCAAGAGCCATGAGACGGGCTGCTTCCGGATACCATTGGTCCCAACATACGAGTACACCAAGGCGTCCTACTGAAGTATCGATAGGGTGGAATCCCATATCGCCGGGAGTGAAATAGAATTTCTCATAGAATCCGGGATCATCAGGAATGTGCATCTTGCGATATCTGCCGGCTACTGTGCCATCTTTTTCAAAGACGACGGCAGTGTTATGGTAAAGACCGGGAGCACGCCGTTCGAATCCGCTTGCCACAAGGACTACACCATTTTCGCGTGCAGCCTTAGAGTAAAATTCTATGAAATCTCCGGGATACGGCTCGGCGTAGCGGAAATTATCTACATCTTCACATTGACAAAAATATACAGAGTCGTGAAGTTCGGAGAGCACGATGAGCTGAGCTCCCTCTTCTGCCAAAGCTTGTATGGAAGCGAGATTGCGAGCGCGGTTTATTTCCACGTCTTCGGTAAATGAGTGCTGTATGATGCCTGTTTTGAGCATAATGGTCAAGTTGTCTGGTGTAAGATTGTCAAATTTTGAGGATACCTGCTGGGATTTGCATTGTTGCGCAATGGAGAGAGCCGTGTTGGCGTAGAAGAGTGCGGCAGTCTACGCCCACTACCTTATGGGTAGGATAAGCAATCTTTATGCTTCGCATAGCAAGTTCGTCTTTGTCAGGTTGGGAATATGTCGGCATAAAGATAACTCCGTTTGCCACGAGATAGTTTGCGTAAGTAGCCGGTAGGCGAGCCCCGTCTTCATCGAGTACCGGATCCGGGAGTGGAAGTTCTACAAGATTATAGGGATATCCTTCAGAAGTGCGAAATAGAGTCAATTGAGCTCGCATTGCAAGAAGAGATTCAAACTGAGGATCATCGAAATTCTTTGTTCCTGTAAATACTATCGTGTCATCCGGAGCAAGACGCGCAAGAGTGTCGATGTGTGAGTCGGTGTCGTCGCCTTCAAGAGCGCCATGATCAAGCCAAAGGATATGGTCGGCACCGAGACGGTCAAGGAGTTCGTTGTTAAGTTCAGCCTTAGTCTTTCCTCCGTTGCGGTTAGGGCTCTGAAGACATTTTGAAGTCGTCATTATGGTTCCTTTGCCGTCAGTCTCAATAGATCCTCCCTCAAGAATGAAATCACGCTCGTTTCGATAGGTGAGTGGTTGGATAAGTCCTTTTCTTTCGAGGTTAAGATTTACGAGATTGTCCTTGTCAGCAGCAAATTTGAGCCCCCAAGCATTAAATCCAAAATCAATAGCACGAAGACGTTCGTTCCTCACGACAGTGATCAAGCCATAATCACGAGTCCAGGTGTCGTTATACTCCATCGGGATATATGTGATTAGTGTTTGATCTGCTTCTTGCATGATTTCCATTGCCTCCCTTACGTCGTGGCAAAGGAGGGCAACTTTGATTCCTTCATCGGTGATTGCCTTTACAAGTCGTTGATATTGGTCGATAGCTTCAGGGAGAATATAATCCCAGTCTGTATTTTTATTTGGAAGCGCGAGGAGGATATACTCTATGGGTTCCCACTCGGGTATGAATCTTATGTCTGACATTATTTTTATGTTTTTTTTGACCTAACAAGGGCTATTAATACTACAAAATTATAAAAAATCTCTGAAATATACCCCTTGTTAAAGCTTTTTTTGCTAAATTTGTAAAATAAAATATATGAACAAGTATGAAAGAGCACAATACTGCGAAAGAATTTGCAACCGCGAAGCAAGAATGCCGCGATTTGTTTGAGAAGAAACTGATGGATTATGGCACTTCATGGCGCATAATGCGACCAATGAGCTTGACCGATCAAATAATGATAAAAGCAATGCGCATACGCAGTATTGAAGACAAGGGAGTTGCCCTCGTGAATGAAGGTATACGTCCGGAATTCATCGGGATTGTCAATTATTGTGTTATGGCTCTAATCCAGCTTGACCTCGGTCCCGGAGAAAATCTTGAGCCTACAGAATGTATGCGCCTGTATGATGAGAAACTCAACGGTGCCACTCGCCTTATGGAGAATAAAAACCATGATTATGATGAGGCATGGCGTCACATGCGTGTAAGCAGTTTTACTGATATCATCCTTCAAAAACTTATGCGCACAAAAGAGATAGAAGGTCATGATGGAAAGACCATCGTAAGTGAAGGCATAGATGCTAACTATATGGACATGATCAATTATGCACTTTTTGCCTTAATCAAAACTGATCCAGATTATTGCGCATAATGCAAAGCTCAAATAAGGACGCAGGCAGGAAGGATGTTGGGGGGAGGAAGACTCCTTTAGGGATAGAGAAGAAGTTTGACCGCTTTGGCGATTGGCTTGATGAATCGTGGGCTTTGCGAAAGGCATCACCATGGCTCAACCGTTATCCTAAGTCTATCTTGATATTGACTTGGCTGATGAGATTAGTCGTGGGAAGTGTCTTTATCGTCTCCGGCTTATCAAAGGCTATCGATCCATGGGGCACCTATTACAAGATGGGTGAATATCTCGCTGCCATGCATATTCCAATAGTAGACTGGGGAAATACCGTGCTTGCGTTGGCTTTTATTCTGTTCTCCATTGAGTTTATTGTTGGAGTCTCATTGTTGTTAGGCTGCTACCGTAAGGCAGCCCCGATAATTGGAGCCCTTTTTATGCTTGTCATGCTGCCGTTGACACTTTGGATAGCGATATCCGATCCGGTAGCAGACTGCGGATGCTTTGGCGATTTCCTTATCATCTCAAATTGGGCAACATTTATAAAAAATTGTTTGATTTCTGTAGCAGTGATATGGCTTCTTAAGTTTAATTCTTCTGTGAAATGTCTTATCTCTCCTTACTTTCAGTGGCTTGCAACAGTAGCAATGGCGGCATATATAGTGATAGTAGGCTATATAGGATATTGGCAGCAACCTATGATTGATTTCCGTCCCTATAAGATAGGGACGCGTCTGCTTGCACAAGACGAAGAGTCTGAATACGTAGAGCGTTATGAATTCGTCTATGAGAAAGATGGAGAGATTCGCAGGTTAGGTGAAGATGATGAATTGCCTGATGAATCGGAAGGATGGAGGTTTGTCAGAAGGGAAGAGAAGGATTTTGTAAAAAATGATCATGCTATGTCCGACTCAAAGGAAGTTGCGGCAGATTTTAGGATCTGGAGTGAAGATGGAGAGGACGATGTCACTGATATGCTGACCGGATATGACCGGCAGTTGATTCTTCTTGTGCCGGATATCAATGAATTGTCGATGGCTTCAAGTTGGAAAATCAATCGCCTATATGATATGGCAAAGGCTCACGATACTGAGTTCTTTGCCGTAGTGGCTGGAAATCCGGAGGCAATAGAAGAATGGCGAGATTTGTCGTCCGGACAATATCAGATATATACGGCAGAAGATACTTCTATAAAGGAACTGGTAAGAGGAAATCCGGCGCTTGTAAGTCTTGAAGAGGGCGTAATAAAATGGAAATCATCATTGAGTGCATTAAAACTCAATGATGATGATGATTCGGGAGAAATAGCTACTTATCCAATTGGATTGTCAATGAGTGGAAAAGAAGCTATGACCGACCTTTCTCTCATATTAGTTTCTGTATTGGCATTTCTATGGCTAATATCCACTTTGCGCAATAAATGGTCAGTCTCTTCTTTCTTTTCTGGAGGCATCAATGCGAAGAAGAATAAAGAGAAGGATAGTGAAACTCCAGAGGGCTGAACCTCCGTAGCTAAAGAATGGAAGCGGAATGCCTATCACAGGGCATAATCCTATCACCATGCCTATATTTATACAGATATGGAATATAAGATAGGATACCACACAATATGCATAAACTCTTCCGAAAGGTGTTCGTTGACGTTCTGCAATATGTATAAGGCGCAAGATAAGTGCAAGGAATGCAATGAGAACGGCACTGCTTCCTGCAAAACCTTCTTCTTCACCTATGGTGCAGAAAATGAAGTCGGTGTGTTGTTCCGGCACATATTTGAGTTTTGTCTGAGTGCCGTTCAGGAATCCTTTGCCGGTCATTCCTCCTGATCCTATGGCTATCTTCGATTGATTTACATTATAGCCTACACCACGTGGATCATCGACTATGCCAAGAGCCACCTTAATACGCATCTGCTGATGTGGTTCAAGGACATGACCAAACACATAGTTGACAGAGAATAGAAACATTACTGAGGTAGCGGCAAAAATTATGGTCACTACATATCGCTCTATCTGATGACGATACATTGCGATTGAGACATAAATGAGAGCTGCGACGATAATTCCTATGAAATACCATGTGCCGGGTACATTTATTCCTGATAGTGTAAGAGCCGTCACTATAAGCCCACTTCCTGTGAATCCTATGAGAACATTCCTCGAGATGATGGCGTCTTTGCAATAGAAGAGAAGCATGCAGCAGAAGACGGCTATTATCATACAGAATACGGTGAATTCACCGATGGGAATGCCTAAGAGCAAAGGCTCTACAAACTTCACGGCAACTACGAAATAAGTAATTGCGCAAATCGCAGAGAAGAGTACCAAGCCGCTCATACCCTCGCGGTATAAGACGAAGAATAGAGAGATGTAGACGAGTGCTGACCCTGTCTCATGTTGCAGTAGAATCAGGGTAACAGGTATGAAAATGATGATGAGAGCCCTGAAATAGTTGCTTATCTTCTGATTTAAAGTGAAATTATAGGAATTGAAGAGTTTTGCAAGAGCCAGAGCTGTCGCGAATTTACCAAACTCTGCAGGTTGGAGACTTACAGGTCCGAGCACAAGCCATGATCTTGATCCTTTGATGTCTGGCGCGACAAATATAGTCACTACCATTATGAGAAGCACCGCTATGTAGACCGGATAAGCGTATGTCTCATAGATTCTATAGTCGAAAAGCAAGATGGCACATCCTATGATGAGTGAGAGTCCTATCCAGAGAAATTGTTTTCCGGAAAATTCATTAAAGTCGAACATGCTTGCACGGTCGAAGTCATAGCTGGCAGCGTATATGCTTATAGCACCTGCAACGACAAGAATGAGATAAATTATAATCGTAGGCCAATCAAGCCAACGGAATACCGAGGTATTGGCATCAATGTTTTTTGACTCCACTTGAAATTATTGTATTAGAGTTCAACATTCTTTCTTCAAGATATTTTCTTTCCGGAGCTATAGAGCCCTTAAGATATTTCTCTATAATGAGACTTCCAATTGGCACACCGTATGTGGCTCCGAAACCGGCATTCTCCACATATACTGCGACGGCAATTTTTGGATTGTTCATTGGAGCGAAACCCATAAATACAGAGTGGTCTTTTCCGTGAGGGTTTTGGGCAGTACCCGTCTTTCCGCACACTTCAAGCCCGGGAAGGTTTGCAAGGTGGCAAGTACCTCCAATTACAGCCATGCGCATTCCTTCTGCAATTTGCTCATAATATTCCTTTTTTATTGAAGGTTGGCGTTTCTCCTTATATTTAGGATCCATAACGGTATCGCTGATTTCCTTTACCACATGGGGTGTGATATACCAACCTCGATTGGCGATTGTGGATGCAAGGTTGGCAATCTGAATAGGAGTGGCGAGAACTTCTCCCTGTCCAATTGCAATTGAGATAATTGAGTTTGCACTCCAGTTTTTCCCACGGAAAGAATTGCTATAGAAATCGGGATTTGGTATGAATCCACGACTTTCAGAAGGGAGATCGACACCGAGACGATATCCATATCCCATCTCTACCATATAATTTTTCCATTTCTCCAATTGATTATAAGGCTTTGTGCCCTTTTTATCAATGAAATTTTTTAGACCCCAACAGAAATAAGCATTGCAAGAAGTGGCAATAGCCGGTTTCAGTGGAAGAGGAGAAGCATGTCCATGGCATCCTACGCGGAGTCCATTGATATATCCGTGATAGCAAGGATAAGCTGTGGCAGGCGTAATCGTACCTTCTTGCAAGAAAATGAGTCCTTGTGTTGGTTTGAAGGTAGATCCCGGTGGATAAGCAGCTTGCAAAGCGCGGTCGTAGAGTGGCTTGTATTTATCTGCCACTAATTTGGCGTAGTTCTTTCCACGTCCGGAGCCTACAAGCAGTGAAGGATCGTAGGTTGGTGCCGACACCATACATAGGATTTCACCGGTCTGAGGTTCGATAGCCACAATAGCTCCGATTTTACCTTGCATTAGTTTTTCTCCATATTCCTGCAGGTCGATGTCTATGCTCAAAGTGAGATCTCTGCCTGCTACAGGAATTACGTCGTGAATGCCATCTTCATATTTACCTTTTATTCTTCCGAGAGCATCTTTCATGAGGATTTCTTCCCCTTTTACTCCGCGGAGATATGGCTCATAACTTTTCTCAACGCCGAGGTCGCCAGTATAGTCTCCTCTGCGGTAGTATCGGTCGTTTTCCACATCCTTGGCATTTACTTCGCGGATATTTCCGAGTACATTAGCAGCAGCATGAGTAGCGTATTCCCTCACATTTCTTTTCTGCACATAGAAGCCCGGGAAAAGATAGAGCTTTTCCTGTAGGCGCCCATAGTCTTCTTGAGAAAGATGCGACATCAATTTTTGAGGAGTATAAGCTGAATAACCGGGATTCTTGCGCGGATTCTTCATATCAGCCCATTTGCTCATCAAATCCTCTTTCGTAATGTTAAGCACATTGCAAAGTCCAACAGTGTCAAACTCATTGCCGAGATCTTTTGGAATGAGCATTACGTCATATTCGGGCTGATTTAATACGACGAGTTTTCCGTTGCGGTCATATATTACGCCTCGCGACGGATAAAGCACCTTCCTGAAAAACGCGTTAGAATCGGCATTTTCCTTATAAGTAGCATCGCTTACCTGAAGGTTGAATAGTTGTATGAGGAATATTATGACTACGACAGTGATAAATCCGCCGATCACAAACTTTCTTTTTTCTAACGAATAATCCTTTGCCACTTGGATTAATTTTTATAGATTAGGGAGTCTATGGCCAGAATAACAATGAAAGTGAACGCAGTGCTGGTTCCGGCCTTAATCAGGATTTGCACTACATCTGTAAAGTTGACAAACTCTACAAAGAATGCAAGTAAGGCATAGATAGCCGAAAGGCTAAAGACATATTTGCTAAAGTTGAAAAATCCCATTGTCCCTATTGATGGGGAAATGCTTCGCTTCTGATCATCATGCTGCTCGTATGCAAAGAATACCGGCTTCTTCAGTGAAGCTAATATTGTGCAGCAAAGAGCATTGAGTCCCGGTGTATCAGACAAGACATCCACACAAAGACCAAGGAGAAACCCAAGGGTGAGCAGAAAATTCTGGGAGATATCGAGAGGAAGCTTTATTAGGAAGTATATGAAAATCAAGCATACCGCACTATTGAATAGAACGATATGGTTGAACAGGACTGCCTGTATGAGCACCAATATCACAAACAGTAATATGTATGAGATAACGCTTTTATTCATTTCATCCTTTAATTATTCAATCGTAAGTCCCTATGCTATTGAGCGAGTCAAGTTCCTGTTTAAGTGAATCTTTTATTATTCTCACTGTTCCAAGCGATCTGAAATTAGATGCGAGTCTGACTTTGAGAATGAGGAATGTGTCATCGCTCGTTTTCACTTTGCCCATTATGGTTCCAATGTCAATACCTTCCGGGAACGTAGTGGAGAATCCACTTGTGACTATTGTGTCTCCAATGTGGAATTTAGCATGCCTTGGCACTTCTTCGAGGAAAGCCACAGAAGGATCTTCGCCTCTCCAAGTAAGACTGCCTACGTATGGGGAATTTTTTACCTTAGCACTGAAATGCTGGTTCTGGTTGAGCAAGGAAATAACTCTTGACGTGTTTTTCCCGGTGACATCAACAATGCCGACGACACCACTTTGGTCTACCACGCCCATTCCGGGTCTCACACCATCTGAGCTGCCTCGGTCGATAGTGAAATGGTTGCGTGGATGGCGTGTCGAGTTATTGATTACAGATGCTCCTATATACCCGAATCTTTGAGTATGCAGATCTTCTGTTGAGTCTTGAGCCAACACTTGATATTGACTGAGTTGTTGGCGAAGGTTTAAAACCTCGCTTTCCAACTTGGCGTTGCTTTCCTGCAAACGTTGATTGACGGCAAGAAGATCAAAGTAATCTGTCACTTGAGAAGAAGTGCGGTATATAGCACCTCCAATGGCATTTGCCGACGACATGTAGAGGGAAAAGTGATTGTCGCTCGATTTGACCAGCAAGATGCATGAAATCAGCACATAGAACGTAAATACGAACCATGTGCTGTATTTTATTAGGAAGTTCAGTAAGTTCCTCATCGGATGAGGAAGCGGAATCGATTGATGTTCTTGAGTGCCACACCTGTTCCGCGTGCCACAGCAGTCAATGGATCGTCCGCAACTTTAAATTCTATATGGAACTTATCTGTCAATCTCTTGTCAAGGCCACGGAGAAGAGCACCGCCACCGGCGAGGTATATGCCATTGCGCACTATATCCGCATAAAGCTCAGGAGGAGTCTGATCAAGAGCGGCAAGAATAGCTGTCTCCATCTTGGCTATTGTCTTTTCGATGCTATGTGCTATTTCCTCATGAGTGACAGCTACTTCCATTGGAAGGGCCGTCATTCTGTTAGGGCCTCTTACGATGAATGGTTCAGGTGGATTTTCAAGTTCTGTGAGGGCACTTCCCACTTGAATCTTGATTCTTTCTGCCATCAAGGTGCCAATCTTTACATTATGGACACGTCCCATGTGCTCTTGGATGTCAGCGGTAAGGTCGTTGCCTGCAACGCGGATACTCTTGTTGCTGACAATACCACCAAGGGAGATAACCGCGATTTCGGTGCTACCACCGCCTATGTCGACTATCATGTTGCCTTCAGGAGCCTCTACATCGAGTCCGATGCCAAGTGCGGCAGCCATTGGCTCATAGATCATAAACACGTCGCGACCTCCGGCATGCTCGCTTGAGTCGCGGACAGCACGGATTTCCACTTCTGTGGATCCAGAAGGGATACAAACCACCATACGGAGGCTGGGGGAGAACCAACGGCGCTTGCTATTGACCATCTTGACGAGACCACGGATCATTTGCTCAGCTGCGTTGAAGTCGGCAATAACTCCATCGCGTAGCGGACGGATAGTGCGGATGCCTGGAGGCTCCTTGCCTTCCATCTGGTGGGCATCTTCTCCCACGGCAAGGAGTTTATCTGTCTTATTGTCAATTGCCACAACAGATGGCTGATTGACTACTATCTTATCTTTATGTATAATAATGGAATTGGCAGTGCCAAGGTCCATTGCAATTTCTTGAGTTAATGAAAAAAGTCCCATATTTTTAAAATCTAACTTTTCGACTTGCAAAGTTACTTATTTTTTTTCAAATATTATACATATAGACATATAAATTTTTTGACTAAACGTAAAAAAATATTTAGAAAATAAAAAATGGGCACAGATGAATTTTTATTTCATCTGTGCCCATCGTATTTGGGCGGGTGATTAGTAACCCTTAAATGATTAGTTGAAGAAAGTAGTCAGAGCGTAGTCAATGCTTTCTATCAGATAGTCGAGGTCGCTGTCGTTGGAATTCATTGCCTTAGCTTTGTCTGTGATCTTCTTAGCTGCTTCGAAGTAGTTGGTCTTTGCGTCAAGACGAGCGGCGCGAGCCTCTTCGCTATTGCCTTCGATGGCATTAAACTTGTTGGCACCAACACGATATATCTTCTTTCCTGCATTCTTAAGAGTTTCGAAATCAACATTATCGAGAGAAACAGCTTTTCTGTAGTCTTCTACTGACTCATCATCCTTGTTCATGCGGTCGTAGACGAAACCACGGAGACCATAGAGTCCGGCATTGTCAGGATTAGCTGCAATGAGCTCAGTCACTTTTGCCACAGCCTCTTCATTTTTGCCGTCAGCCACGAGGAAGTTGACGATGTTGTTGATGAAAAGGGGTTCATCCATGCCATATTTCTGGTAACCGGCATCAGCCACTTCCATGATCTTCTTCTGAGCAGTTTCTACCATTGTTGAATCGCGCTGAGCAGCTGCTTGCCAGCAAGCGATCTCATAAATGAAAGCTTGCTTGTCATCGTAACCTACAGAGCGAGCTTTACGGAAGGCATCAGCACTCTTATAGATTTCATTGCCGGAATAAGCAGCAAGGCCTGCATTGAAGTAAGCAGTGCCGCGATCAGCCTCAGGAAGTTCCAGATTCTCACCCTGCATGAATTCCTGTTCAGGCATGTCAGCATAGATCATGAAGCATTCGTATGCTTCAGGGTATACCTTTTGAGCGTTGAAGAAGTCAGCTCCAGCCTTAAAATAGTCATTTACATGACCCTTAAGAGAACTAACGATTGTCTTGGGAGTCTTAGTGTCAACTTTTCCTTTTTCATTAGGAACGGCAGCAAGAGGAATTGCTTTCACGTAGTTGTTATAGCCGTTAAGCAGATTTTGTCCCATCTTAAGATTGTCGACAGAAGCAGGATTGATCATGCTGTTGGTAAGATCCTTGTCAAACGCGTCGAACTCGATCTTACCGGCGATAAAGTATGTCTGTGCATCGTTGGCAGTTTCCGGGTTTTGCATAGCCTCGTTGATCAAAGAGCGAGCCTCTTCGATCTTATCGGGTTTGCCTGAAAGCTTTTTAGCAGCTTCCACATTAGCTTTCTGAGCGCTCATAGAGCCAATAGCGGCGAAGCAGAGCGCAAATGTCATGAGCTTTTTCATCTTGATTAATTTTATAGATTATTGATTATTTTCGTTATTAGTCTCGTTTTCAGTTTCTATTTCAGTTTCGGTAGTTTCTATTTCAGTTTCTGTAGTTTCGGTTTCTACCCGGATTTCTTCAGAGGTTGAGCTTTCAGAATTTTCAGCTTTCAATTCCTCTTCAATTTCCTCTTCCGGGTCAGAATCTACTACACAGACGGAAGCAATTCGGTCGCCACGCTTAGTAAGGTCAATGAGCTTGACACCTTGTGTGTTGCGTCCCTGCAGGCGGAGAGTATCCATTGGCAGACGCAGTGTGATTCCACTCTGGTTGATGATCATCAAGTCGTTGGCATCCGTCACTTTCTTGATGGCAACAAGATTTCCGGTCTTGTCAGTAATATTCAGGGTCTTCACTCCTTTGCCACCACGGTGCATGCTGACCGGATAATCGTCAAGGTGAGTGCGTTTGCCAAAGCCGTTTTCTGAGACTACGAGAATGCTATGTTCGTTGTCGTCAGTTTTAGCTGTGACCATTCCTATCACTTCATCTCCTTCTCCACGAAGCGTCATGCCACGCACACCGGTAGATACACGTCCCATTTCGCGGAGTTCCGACTCGCTGAATCGGGTAGCGTAGCCGGCTTTGCTTGCGAGGATCACCTGAGTGTCGCCATCGGTGAGCTCTACTTGTAGCAATGAGTCATCTTCACGGATTATGATTGCATTGACGCCATTGGCTCTTGGTCGACTATAGGCTTCAAGTGGTGTCTTCTTTACGACGCCATTCCGAGTGGCGAACAAGAGATTGTGTTGCTTTACAAAATTTTCATCGTTGAGATTCTTGATACAGATGAATGCATTGACAGCATCGTCAGCATCAATATTCAAAAGATTTTGAATGGCACGTCCTTTTGAATTCTTGGCAAACTCGGGTATTTCGTAAACCTTCAACCAATAGCAACGCCCCTTATTTGTGAAGAAGAGCATGTAGTTATGGTTGGTCGCCGGATAGATGTGCTCGATGAAGTCTTGGTCGCGTGTGCTGCTTCCTTTAGCACCGACGCCTCCACGATTTTGTGCACGGAATTCAGTAAGAGGAGTGCGTTTGATATATCCCAGATGAGATATAGTGATGATCATATCGTCGTCGGGATAGAAGTCTTCAGCATTTAGGTCGCTTGAGAATTTGCTTATTTTAGTGCGTCGTTCGTCGCCGAATTTGTCGCGTATTTCAATAAGCTCCTCCTTCATCACGTTGCGGCAGACTGCATCATCAGTGAGAATCTGATTGTAGAATTCGATTTGCTTCATCAGCTCATCGTATTCAGCATGCAGTTTGTCCATTTCCAGTCCGGTAAGCTGACGGAGACGCATTTCCACTATAGCGCGGGTCTGAATCTCGTCAAGCTCGAAGTTTTGGCTTAGTCTTTCGCGAGCCTCCTCAGTAGTCCTCGAACTGCGGATGATTTGGATTACTTCGTCGATATTGTCGCAAGCGATCATCAGTCCTTTCAGGATGTGGGCGCGTTCTTCTGCTTTACGGAGAAGGAATTTAGTGCGACGGATCACGACTTCGTGGCGGTGCTCTACGAAATACTGAAGTATTTCCTTAAGGTTTAGAGTACGAGGGCGACCATTTACGAGCGCTACATTGTTGACACTGAAGCTGGTCTGGAGCTGAGTCAGTTTGTATAGTTTATTTAGCACTACTCGAGCATTAGCGTCTCTCTTGATGTCGATAGCGATATGAATCTTACCACGAGCTGAAGTGTCGGTAATGTCAGAAATACCTTCGATCTTCTTTTCCTCCACCATGTCTGCGATACTCTTCACGAGGTCGTTTTTCAGAACGCCGTATGGGATTTCGCTGACTATAATCTGATCGTGAGTACCATTAGATTCAATTTCAGCCTTTGCTCGAAGCACTATTCTGCCTCTACCTGTCTCGTAAGCATCGCGTACGCCTTGCATGCCGAAAATCTCACCTCCTGTGGGGAAGTCCGGTGCTGTGATATGCTGCATCAGTCCGTCGATGTCAATATCTGGATTGTCGATGAGGGCGAGTGATGCGTTTAGAGCCTCAGTAAGATTGTGAGGAGGCATATTGGTCGCCATACCAACTGCGATACCGGCTGCTCCGTTGACAAGGAGGTTGGGAATACGTGTTGGTAAGACAGTCGGTTCCTTTGTAGTATTATCGAAGTTGGGAACGAAATCAACAGTGTCAGAATCGAGGTCACGTAGCATTTCTTCGCCCATGCGTGACAGTTTGACCTCGGTGTAACGCATAGCTGCCGGAGAGTCACCGTCGATCGACCCGAAGTTGCCTTGTCCGAAGACAAGTGGGTAACGCAATGACCATTCCTGGGCGAGACGTACCATAGTCATATAGATAGATGAGTCTCCGTGAGGGTGATAGTGACCCATCACGTCGCCGACTATACGTGCTGATTTCTTTGTGTCGCCAGAATAATAGTTGCCCACTTCGCCCATTCCGTAAAGGACACGGCGGTGGACAGGCTTAAAACCGTCGCGCACATCAGGGAGAGCACGCGAGACAATTACCGACATCGAATAGTCGATGTAGGCGCTCTTCATTTCCGATTCTATATTGACCGGAATTATCTTATCTTCGTCAATAACCATTTTTTATTGCCTAATCTTTTCAACCTACAAAATTACTCAAAAAAACTGAGATATGCAAATTTAATTCAACTTTCGTAGACGAAAAAAGCGTTGCCGCGGTTGGCAACGCTTTTCTTTTGTTATGATGCTCATTGGCAAGGGTCATTGTAGTTGAAATCAAGGCGTTCAGATTCAGGATCTTTGCGGCTTACTTCAATCACGCCTCCAAGTTTGCCGTCGGCATTAAGCTTCAGGAGGAGTTCGGCAAGGTCATCTTCGAGATATTTCTGGATAGCTCGCTTCAGAGGACGGGCTCCGAAATTCTTATCGTAGCCTTTTGTTGCGATAAACTCTTTAGCATCGTCTGATAGCTTTAATTCATATCCAAGCTTCATCACGCGGCTGTAGAAGTCTTTGAGTTCTACATCGATGATCTTGAAGATAGCTTCCTTGTCGAGTTGGTCGAACATCACGATGTCATCGATTCGGTTAAGAAACTCCGGTGAGAACGCTCTGTTGAGAGCTTTGGATATAACACCCTGAGCTTGCTTTTTGTCGTCAGAAGCTGTATTGAAACCGACTCCGGATGTGCCGAAATCTTTCAGCTGGCGACTTCCCACATTTGATGTCATGATGATAATCGTGTTCTTGAAATCAATCCGGCGTCCAAGAGAGTCCGTCAGTCTGCCTTCATCCATCACTTGGAGAAGAAGATTGAACACATCAGGATGCGCCTTTTCAATTTCGTCGAGGAGCACAACTGAATATGGACGGCGACGAACTTTTTCAGTGAGCTGACCACCTTCTTCGTATCCAACATATCCCGGAGGTGCCCCAACGAGTCGGCTGACCGTGAACTTCTCCATGAATTCGCTCATATCTACGCGGATAAGGGAATCTGTACTGTCGAAAAGATATTCAGCAAGCTTTTTTGCAAGGTGAGTCTTGCCGACACCGGTAGGACCGAGGAACATGAATACGCCGATAGGCTTTTCAGGATCCTTGAGTCCGATACGGTTGCGCTGGATAGCCTTGACAACCTTTTTAATAGCCTCGTCTTGACCGATGACTGATCCTTTGAGCGTAGTGCCCATCTCCAGAAGACGATTGCCTTCTGTCTGAGCGATGCGTTGTGTAGGCACTCCGGTCATCATCGCAACTACCTCTGCAACCTTTTCGTCGTCGACAGTCTGACGCTCCTTGTCGAGTTTCGCTTCCCACTGACCTTTCACTTTTTCAAGCTCCGCCTTTAGGGAATTCTCACGATCCCGCAGTTCCTTAGCCTTTCCAAAATCTTGCTCATTGGCAGCTTTTAGTTTCTGCTCTGTCGTGGCTGCTATCTCGTTTTCAAGATTATCTATCTCTTCAGGCACGATAATGTTGCTGATATGCACGCGGCTGCCGGCTTCGTCAAGGGCATCGAGTGCCTTATCAGGGAAGTTGCGGTCGCTGACATAACGTTCGGTCAGTTCCACGCAAGCCTTAAGCGCCTCGTCGGTATATCTTACATTATGGTGGTCCTCATATTTAGACTTCACTTGATTTAAGATCTCAAGGGTTTCCTCAGGAGAAGTAGGTTCGACAATCACCTTTTGGAAACGGCGTTCGAGGGCGCCATCCTTCTCAATATTCTTGCGATATTCATCCAGGGTAGTGGCACCTATGCATTGGATTTCACCGCGCGCAAGTTCCGGCTTTAGCATATTTGCTGCATCCATAGTGCCGGGAGCACTGCCTGCACCTACTATGGTGTGAATCTCGTCAATGAAAAGGATAATATTAGGATTTTTCTGGAGTTCGTCAAGCACTGCTTTAATTCTCTCCTCAAACTGACCTCTGTATTTTGTGCCGGCCACCATTCCGGCCATGTCAAGACCGATTACCCTCTTATTGAAAAGCACTCGGCTCACCTTACGCTGATTGATTCGAAGAGCAAGCCCTTCTACGATTGCTGATTTTCCGACACCGGGTTCGCCGATAAGGACAGGATTGTTCTTTTTCCGGCGAGAAAGAATCTGGGCGAGACGTTCGATTTCAGTCTCACGCCCTACGACCGGATCCAATCGTCCTTCAGCGGCAGCCTTTGTCATGTCATAGCCAAATTTGTCAAGGGCAGGAGTGTCAGACTTTTCATTTCCTTTCGAGCTGCTCTTGGACCGGGACCCGGAAGGAGCCGTTGATTCAAATTCATCCTCGTCCTCATCATCTACTTCAGGATCTTCATTGGTATCCTTCTGTCCGAATGGGAATGGGGGAATTTGTCCCGGACCGATAGATTGTATAGATATGTCGAAATTGAGATATTTCTCCTTGAATTCACGAAGAAACTCGTTGTCCATATTTCGCTGGTCGTGGATAAGGGCAAGTAAAATATGCTCTCCGCCGATTACAGGGGAATGCATCTTGCGTGCTTCCGACGTAGCGAGCTGAAGATGGCGGATAGCAGGAAGACTGATGCGGTATTGCTGCTCAAAGAGGGTAGTGGCCTCTGTTGAGGTGACTTGCTCCGAAATAACTTCTTCCACTTCCTTTCTCATCTTGTCGATGGGGACACGGAGTTGCTTCAGAATCTTGAGGGCATAGCCGTTTTCATCGCGCAGTGCAGCCAGCACAAAGTGTTCGCTTGTGATCACTTTTGAGTCAAACTCCTGGGCGATGTTATAGGATTGCTCCAAGATTGGTCTGAATTGCTTTGAATAGTCGTTTTTCATCTATATATATTTGTTTTTTTTCTTTTTTCTGGCGTAGTCTGGATAGCCTACTTCCATATTTTAGGTCGCAGGCTGGACTTGCTTTAGCTTGGGCGAAGCCAAAGCCTGCTTTCCATGTATCAAATGGCGTGCCAAAAATGGATAAGGCGGGGAATGACATAATAATCCCCGCCTTAAATTATCTTTACAAATGATGGATTACATCATGCCTGGCATGCCACCTGCCGGCATTGCAGGAGCGGGATTGTCTTCTTTCTTGTCTGCGATCACGCATTCAGTAGTCAAGAACATACCTGCGATGCTTGCTGCGTTTTCGAGAGCCACACGAGTGACCTTGGCAGGGTCGATAACGCCTGTTGCAAAGAAGTTCTCATAACTGTCGGTGCGTGCATTGTAGCCAAAGTCGCCTTCGCCTTCTTTCACTTTCTGAACAATTACAGCACCTTCAAGACCTGCGTTTGCTACGATCTGACGGAGTGGTTCTTCTATTGCACGGCGGATGATAGCGATACCTGTAGTCTCATCGTTGTTCTCGCCTTTGAGTTCATCGAGTGCGGAGAGACAACGAATGTAAGCTACACCACCTCCGGGCACAATACCTTCGGCGATAGCAGCGCGAGTTGCGCTCAACGCATCGTCTACGCGGTCTTTCTTTTCCTTCATCTCTACTTCAGAAGGAGCACCGATATAAAGAACAGCTACGCCACCTGCGAGTTTTGCAAGACGTTCGTGGAGTTTCTCCTTGTCGTAGTCAGAAGTTGTGGTCTCAATCTGAGCCTTGATCTGAGCTACACGAGCATCGATAGCTTCCTTGCTTCCTGCACCGTTGACGATAGTGGTATTGTCTTTATTGACAGTCACCTTCTCAGCTGTGCCAAGGTCGTTTACGGTAGCCTGCTTAAGCTGCATACCCTTAACCTCGCTGATCACATTGCCACCTGTCAGGATTGCAATATCTTCAAGCATTTCTTTGCGACGGTCGCCAAAGCCAGGAGCCTTCACTGCACAGATCTTAAGGCTACCGCGGAGACGGTTTACTACGAGAGTAGCAAGAGCTTCATTATCTACATCCTCAGCGATGATGAGGAGAGGACGACCAGTCTGAGCTACAGCCTCAAGGATAGGAAGCATCTCCTGAAGATTAGAGATCTTCTTGTCGTAAAGGAGGATGAATGGAGAATCCATCTCACATTCCATCTTCTCGGAGTTGGTCACGAAATAAGGGCTGATGTAGCCACGGTCGAACTGCATACCTTCTACTACTTCAACAGTAGTTTCAGTACCCTTAGCTTCTTCAACAGTGATAACGCCTTCTTTCTTGACAGTCTTCATAGCCTCAGCGATAAGACGGCCGATTTCCTCGTCATTGTTGGCGGAAATGCGGGCAACGTTCTCAATCTTAGCCATGTCGTCGTCAACTTCCTGGCTCATACCCTTGATGCCTTCTACGACTTTGGATACAGCCTTGTCGATACCGCGCTTGAGATCCATAGGGTTAGCACCTGCAGCTACGTTCTTAAGACCTTCAGTCACGATAGCTTGAGCAAGTACAGTAGCAGTAGTAGTACCGTCACCTGCCTGGTCTCCTGTCTTTGAAGCCACTTCCTTCACGAGCTGAGCGCCCATGTTTTCGAAAGAGTTTTCAAGTTCTATTTCCTTAGCGACAGTCACACCATCCTTTGTGATGTGAGGAGCGCCGAATTTCTTTTCGATGATAACATTTCGGCCCTTAGGACCGAGAGTGACTTTTACAGCATCGGCAAGAGCGTCGACGCCTTTCTTAAGCTCTTCGCGAGCTTGTATGTTGAATTTAATGATCTTTGCCATTGTTTCTTTAACGTTTTACGTTGTGCGTTTTTACGTTTTACGATTAATGTTTTTAATATGTTTATGCGATTACGGCGAGTACATCGCTTTGGCGCATGATAAGATATTTTTCGCCTTCAAATTCGATTTCAGTGCCTGCGTATTTTCCATAGAGCACTTCGTCGCCAGCTTTGAGGATCATATCCTCATCTTTGGTTCCGTTGCCAGCGGCGAGCACTTTGCCACGGAGGGGTTTTTCTTTAGCAGAGTCAGGGATGATGATTCCTGACATTGTCACTTCTTCTGCGGCAGTCGGCTGGATAAGCACGCGGTCGCCAAGTGGTTTGATGTTCATTTCTGTTATTCGTTTTATAGGGTTATACTTTTATTTTTAATAATGTTTGGAACGATTGCCAACAACCTTCCGGAATTAACTTAGCAAATACCGTGCCAAACTTCATTAATAATAACATAAAAGTTCACGGCATTGTTTTTCCCCGATGTTTAAAGAAAGTGAAAACGAGTTGAGGTCGGGTACGTGACATGTTTTCAAAAAAAATAGCGCCTTGAACCTGCAGTTTGGATGCTGCAGATCCGAGGCGCTATATATAGAGATGTGGAAAGTATAGACTAACTAAATATTGGGCGCAGGCTGGCAATCCTGCTTTCCATACCCCGTCACCGTTTGGCGGGGAGAGCATAGGGCGCCGGATGCGGTCATGCCGGGGCCGTCAGGGTCGATACTCTTTAGATCAAGGATCAACGTTTTGCGTAGCGCGTGATGCGTTCAGCGATACAATGTGGGATGCCGGGCTGTGCGATGGTGGGCCTATTTGAGCCGTCCTCCTCCGTGAGGAAACCTCTGTTTCCGCTTGCAAAGTTAGTGCCATTTTTATCTGGAATCCCCTTATCGCCATCAATTGTTTTAGATTTTTGAATTGGGGGCGCTTGGGAGTGATGGGGAATCCAAGACCCTTGGTCTTGGCACCGAACCGAAAACACCGATAGAATATCATGAGTGAAAAATCGGCTGTGCTTTTGGAGGTAGAGGTAGGATGCGGATTCTTTTCGAGTCTTTATATGTATGGTCGAGGTTTATGTGCAGCAGGTGTGAGTCAAAGATATTAGGGGTGTTTGCCATAGCCACATGGTCGAGGAAAAATGGATTATTTGTGAGGTGTTCAAGTAGCTTGAGCCTGATGTGATAAGGGATGGCGAAGCTTTGATGTTTCTCCATCTGAAATTGCTCCTCTTTTGGGATGTTGCCTTCGAGGATCACAAGAGTATCGAAACTCATCAAGACAGCACTTGTTGCAGCGGAATAGGCGCGAGATGCATTGTTGTCGTCAGGGTCGTACCATCTTGACATGTCGGCGTAATGGACATAACCGAGGTCAATGCCACGTATGTAGTCGGGACTACGGAAGGTGTTGAAGAAGGCTTTTCTGCCAGCCTTGGGAATAAATATCATCTTATCAGAAGGGACAATGTCCCGGTGAAGGTATCGGCATAGGTTTGACTTCAATGGGTGGATGCTGATGTCGGATGCTGAACAGGTATATGAGTGCTTATAATACCGATATGTCTGCATCCATAATATATAAGCTTGAATGCAAGTCGTGACACCGACCTTACCAAAAGACTTGGTTATGATGTATCTGCCCAATTGCTGATTGTAAAAGCGTTTTTGGATGATGTCAATGAAATAGTGTTGGAAATTATTGAGGACGAGGGGTATGATGTTGTCGGCATCCTCGCGGTCGCGGATGTAATATTTTTTAGCAGCCCAGAATGCGAAATCATAGTAATAGCGCAGTTCGTCAAATGCTTGCCGGGCGGATTCTATTGTACAGGCATTGAATACGGAAAGGAGGGATTCTCCTTTTAGAAGACGTTGGATTTTTGAATTATATTTCATCTCGAGAGGAAGATACAGGGAGCGGTGGGAGAGAGCACGGTGTTGAAGGCGGAACCGGAAGTCGGGGCAATGTAAGCCGGAAAGGGGATTGTGCATGGGGATTAACGATTAATGATTAACGATCAACGATCAATGATTAATTATTATATGTTTGATAAGTGGTGCAAAGATAGGGGATTTTGGGGAGGGGTGCGCCTTATCGCGATAAAAAGTTTGGTGGAATTGGAATGCGGATGTGCATTTTGGCCCTAGGCTGCCGCCTCGGCGCAATCTTGGGAGAGGATTTGTGCGGCTAAAGCCGCTGGCAGTAAGATAGGATTGATGGAATTGATAGGGATTGAATTGTGTCACTTGTCTGAAATTTTGCAGTCTTAAATTTGTTGTTATTGCTAAATATTGGTAACTTTGCAAATAAAACAATATGATTTATGAAAACGACATCAGTAGCTCTCTGAACATATTTCGAGGATTACTAAAGTCTAAATCTGGCATGTTAGATAGATATAAGAATGCGAGTGAGGTGATATATAGAATGACTAACAAGGCTTACCAGGGTCTTCATAAAGTATGGAACTTAAGAATAAATTTTAAAATATAAGAAAATGGAAATTAAAGCTACATATAAGGAATTATGTTCCTATATTCAGGAGCGTTTCAAGCAGCCGGTGAGCCTTTCCTTTGCTGAAGGAGGAGAGATACGCGTGACGTATACAAAAAGAATCCTAATTAAGGATGTCAACATCAGCGTTAATCTTAGTTTTGATGAAGTGAAGGCAGACTCTGTAACTATAATCTATGACGGCGCGGGAGGCTGGTACAGTCTACTTTTTGAGGCTGGTACAATTGAGAGGGTGAAATCTATTGAAAAGTGTAGTTTTGGGAGGGTGAAATTTATTGAAAAGTGTAATTTTGGAAGGGTAAAATTTATTGAAAAGTGTAGTTATGGAAGGGTAAATTTTATTGAAAAGTGTAGTTCTATTTGTATATGTCGTTAAGAATTAGTATCTTTGCAATATAATATAAATTGATATGTTAAAGAGAAAAATTGCGAAATATATAGAAGATCATATAACTTCGGATTCCGATAAGATATTGGTCATTGAAGGTGCTCGACAGATCGGGAAATCATATATAATCCGAACTGTAGGAAAAGCTCATTATAAGAATTTTATAGAGATAAATTTTGTGAAGGATGAAGAGGGCCCTCAGTTGTTTAAAAATATCCATACATTGGAAGAATTCTACTTCATTCTCAGCAGTGTTCATGGAAAAGAACTTGGAGATTTCTCCGATACCTTGATATTCCTTGATGAGATACAGCAGTACCATCAGTATCTGACATTGCTGAAGTTTCTTCGGGAGGATCATCGCTTCAGATATATAGCGAGTGGAAGCCTTCTCGGCATTACCTTACGCTCATCTATCTCTATTCCCATCGGAAGCATCATTCGAAAGGAAATGTATCAACTTGATTTTGAAGAATTTCTTGATGCTAATGGCGTTGGTGAAACAGCAATTTCAGCTATACGGGAAAAATTCGAAAATGGGAAGGGGGTGAGTGAAGAATTACACAATCACTTGATGGCTCTTTTCAAGCGATATCTGCTCGTTGGAGGTATGCCGGATGCTGTCAATGAATATCTTGACTCACATAACATTCTTAAGGTTAGGGAGGTTCAAGATGCAATTAGACTTCTTTATGGAGACGATGCTTCAAAATATGAGGCAGATAGCGGAAAGTCTTTGGCTATTCGTCGTATCTATGATATGATACCATCACAGATGGAGAATAAAAAGAAGAGGATAGTGGCAAAAGATATCAGGGACAAGAAAGGAGATAGGTTTGATAATTATCATGAGGAGTTCGAGTATCTTATATCATCCGGTACGGCACTAAGTGTCAATGCGATCACGAATCCTCGTTATCCATTGGTGGAATCAGTAAGGAAAAACCTATTGAAACTTTATCTTAATGATGTAGGATTGCTGACAGCCAGACTCTATGGGAATAATATCAAACCGGTATTGGATGATCAAAGAAGCATTAACCTCGGGTCCGTCTATGAGAGCGTAGTAGCTCAGGAATTAAAAGCACACGGTCACAGACTGTTCTATTATGACAACCGTCAGAAAGGTGAGGTCGATTTCCTTATTGACAACAACGCTCAGATATCTGTAATGCCCGTAGAGGTTAAATCAGGAAAGGATTATTCTGTTCATAGTGCATTGTCGAAGCTTCTGGATAATCCTGAATATAATATATGTTCAGGGGTTGTTCTCTCTAATGAGAGGGAAGTTAGCTCTAAAGGGAAAGTAACGTACATGCCTGTATATTATGTGATGTTTCTTGACAATCATAAGCTCTCGGAAGATGAGATATACTTCTGAAGCTATAGAGTAAATTTTAAGATTATTGATAAAACATGGAAGTAAAAGCTACATATAAGGAATTATGTTCCTATATTCAGGAGCGTTTCAAGCAGCCGGTGAGCCTTTCCTTTGCTGAAGGAGGAGAGATACGCGTGACGTATACAAAAAGAATCCTAATTAAGGATGTCAATATCAGTGTTAATCTTCGTTTTGATGAAGTGAAGTCTGACTCGGTAACCATAGCTTACGATGGAGCTTTCGGTCTTGATACGATTATCAGCGGAGTCCTTAGCTTCTTTAAGAGTCATTTCCCGGATCTGAGTGCGGGAATCCATCCGGAAGATGGACATCGCATCCGCATCAATCTATCGGAGATCGAGAAGGCGAAGCCTGTGGTGGAAAATATCGAGTTGAGAGATATCAAGGTCTCGGAGGAGGGACTTCGTATAGAGTTTGGACTTAAGGTACCGGAGTCAAATTAAATTATCTTATCCGATTATCGTAAGTCCCAATAAAAATTTAGATTTTGAAGTAGATTACATTAATTTTGCAGTTGCGAAACGGTCATTTCCGAAACGGCCATTTCGCAACTCTCCATTTATTACCGCAATATTCAATATGTGAGGCCGAAATGCCAGAGTGGGACTATGTTGGATTTCTATTTCTGAAATAAGAATTTTTTGAAATTTATAAGGTGAAGTTTTCACTTATTAGTGTGAATTTGTTATAATAGACAAAGACTGGAGAATCTCCGGTCAAATTTAACGCATAAAATCATAAATGCATTATCGTCTGAGTCCCAGTGCAAATAATTATGCATTATGAATTATGCATTTATACGTAAGTGAATTATTAATATAACTATGAAAACTATGGATAAGTCGATTGTTGAAAATGCTGTCAAGTTTTTTAAGGAAAAGCTTGGAAATTATAAGGATAAGTATAATCCTTCTGCTCTTTTTGAAAAGATCAAGGCTACGGCTAAGAATGCCGGGGCGAAGGTGGTCTATTATGTTATGATTCTATATTACGCTCTCACTAATGATAAGATTCCTCTTAAAGATAGGATTTTGGTGATTGCCGCCTTGGGGTATTTCATTTCTCCGTTTGATTTTATTCCGGATTTCTTGCTCGCCGGTATGCTTGATGATATGTCGGTATTGGGATTTGTCGTAACTCGCGTTTGGAAATATATTGATGATGATGTGAAGCAGCAGGCTAAAGAAAAGCTTCATGAGTGGTTTGGGGATGAAGATATTAAAAGTATCAAAACCGATGCCATCAATATGGATGAAGATTTATACAAGTTGATAGAAGATGTTTCTGTACTCAAGACTGATAAAAAAGCAGAGGAAGCAAGTCTCAAATTAGCAGATTCTGTTTCCAATGAACCTATTAATAATGTCAAAAGTAATAATATGCACTTTTATATCCCATTTCAGCAGATTTCGCTCTATGCAAAATTAAACAATAATGTAAATATT
>JAIDTL010000158.1 GCA_029060725.1 Muribaculaceae bacterium
CCTGAAGAGTTGCTGAAAACACATTCGCTGACAGCTTCATATCTAAATGGAGAAAAGAATTTGGCAATTCCGGAAGTAAGAAGAGAGGGAAATGGCAAGTATCTTTCAATAAATGGTGCAACAGGTCATAACTTGAAAGATGTGAATTTAAAATTGCCATTAGGGAAATTTATATGTATTACCGGAGTCAGCGGTAGCGGCAAGTCGTCATTAATCAATGGGACGTTGTATCCGTTGCTAAGTAAGAAACTATATAGGTCTTTACAAGAGCCTTTACCTTATAAATCAGTAGAAGGGCTTGAAAACATTGATAAGGTTGTAACTGTAGACCAATCTCCATTAGGAAAGTCTCCACGATCGAATCCTGCAACATACACAGGGGTCTTTTCAGACATAAGAAAGTTATTTGTTGAATTACCTGATTCAAAGATCAGAGGATATAAACCGGGTCGATTCTCATTTAATGTAGCTGGAGGAAGATGCGAAACTTGCAAAGGTCATGGATACAGAACCATTGAAATGAACTTCCTTCCAGATGTTCTTGTTCCCTGCGAAGAATGTCACGGGAAACGTTATAATAGAGAGACTTTGGAAGTGCGATATAAGGGAAAATCTATAGCTGATGTTCTTGAAATGACTGTAAATCAGGCGGTAGAATTCTTTGAGAATGTTCCTGCCATAATTAAGAAGATTAAAGTGCTTCAAGAGATTGGCTTGGGATACATAAAGTTAGGACAGCCATCGAGTACACTAAGTGGCGGTGAAAATCAGCGTGTTAAGTTAGCTACGGAATTAGCAAAACGTGACACAGGAAAAACTTTGTTTATTCTCGATGAGCCAACAACAGGTTTACATTTTGAGGATATTCGGGTTTTGCTTAACGTTATAAACAAACTGGTCGATAAAGGCAATACGATGGTTGTGATAGAGCATAATTTGGATGTGATTAAATGTTCAGACTGGATAATTGATCTTGGACCAGGTGGTGGTCGTGACGGTGGAAATATTATTGCCGAAGGAATACCTGAAAAAATAGCGAACGAGCAGACACCGACGGCAGAATTCTTAAAATTGGAACTCGAATAATAATAGGGTTCCAATTTTCTTGTAAGTAAAAAGATATACCCGAAAATCCAAATAATTTATTACACATAATCGCTATTATGTTAAATAGAATTATATATAATGCCTGTAGAATTATTATTCCGGCTCTATGTGAACGTATATGATGGCATCTTTTTCAAAATTATTATGAATGTCGTTCTCTACGGTATTGGCTATTTTGTGAGCTTCTTTAACGGTAATATTCGGATCAACGTGAACGTTAACGTCAATAATGTATGAATGTCCGTTACGGCGAGTTCTTAGATTGTGAACTCGTTCCACTCCTTTCACATTAGAGATGATCTCTTTAATGGCATTCACTTGTTTTTCGGGAAGTGAGACTTCAAGCAATTCTTTTATTGATGGTGTGGCTATTTTAACGGATGCCATTATGATAAATATAGAGATGAAGACTGCAACAATTGGATCCATTATTCTCCATTGTTCTCCCATAAAGTATGATACCGACACTCCAATCAATGTAGCTATTGAGGAAAGTGCGTCACTTCTATGGTGCCAGGCATTGGCTACCAAAGATGCAGAATCAATTTTCTTGCCGGTTCTCACAGTTATGCGATAGCAATATTCTTTTGCTATGATTGCAATTAAAGCCACTGCAATTGTCCAAACATCCGGGCGTGGCAGAATCTTCCCTCCTATGCATAGAATTATTGTCTTTATGGCCTCATATCCTATATAGATTGCTATTCCAAATAGAATTACACCAATTAATACAGATGCTATCGTTTCAAATTTTCCATGACCGTATGGATGATCAGAGTCGGCTTTCTTGTATGCAATGGATATAAAAACAAGTACAATGAAGTCTGTAATGAAATCGCTAATAGAATGGTACCCATCGGCCACTAATGCATCGCTATGTCCCCAATATCCAAAGAAAAGTTTGAGTACAACAAGGACAGCATTTATCCAGAAGCCAATAAGCGGCAAACGCTTTATCCGAGATACATTGTTTTTTGTATTTGCTGTTGTCATTTTATAATAGATGAACAGATTGCAGGAAATAAAAAAAAGCAGAGGAAATCCTCTGCTTAGTTGCCTTGGAAAGACTCGAACTCTCACAAACGGAACCAGAATCCGGTGTGCTACCATTACACCACAAGGCAATTTTTATTTTTTTTGTTTGTCAAGTGAACCTCTGTTCCCTTTTTGACGATGCAAAATTAGTTATTATTTTTTAATTGACCAAATATTTTATCAATTTTTTTTTGAAAATTTTTTTGATAGTTTTGATTATTCAGTAATAATTCTGCGTGCTCCGATATATCTGCCAAGATAATATCCCTCAAAATCACTTACTTTTACTCCTTTGATGCTGGCGTGAATAAATTTGAAATTTCCGGTGGCATTATCAGCACTAACTACGATTCCGACATGACCAACATTCTTACCACTGCTTCGGCTTGTGAAAAAGACGAGGTCTCCGGTCCTTAAATCGTTTCGGTTGACGTTAACACCCTCGGTGTATTGGGCTCTTGATGACGGGCTGATCGAATAGCCGAATTGGCGATAGATATAACTTGTAAATCCTGAGCAGTCAAAGGCAGATGGACCTTTTGCTCCGTGTCTGTATGGCCGGCCAAGATATTTGTGGGCCTCCCCCATCAAATCCTTAATAAGAATCTCCGATTCTTTGGAAATCTCTGTCTTCTTGTTTTCACGGCTTATCAGATCTCCTTTGACCATATCTGCAATCACACTCTTATCCATTCCCATTTTTGCGTTTGCCAATTGTTCGCTATGGATTTTCTGATGAGCTTGCCGGGCG
>JAIDTL010000159.1 GCA_029060725.1 Muribaculaceae bacterium
ACAAGCACTACCACTTCTTTTCCAGTCTTTCTATGAGCAGCCTCTATAATGGTTTTAAACCTTTGAGAAATAGAATTATCCTTGACATCAACATCATATTTTTTTTCCCATCTCCTGAAAAGATTGTCCAATACACCTTCCAGTTGGTCTGTACCCGCATATTTATCCGTATTCAGATCAAGGCGCAATACAGGATATGAATCCCATTTCCAATCAGTGGAATCAACATATAGTCCGTTGAAAAGCTCACGGCGTCCTTCAAAGAAGTATTGCAAAGTAGACAGAAAAAGACTTTTTCCAAAGCGTCGTGGTCGAGCGAGGAAATAATATTTTGCTCCATCGGTAGCAATCTTATGTAGATATTGTGTCTTATCAATATAAACACAACCCTCTTCCCTGAGCAAGCTGAAATCCTGCTCTCCAAGCGCATACTTTAACTGAGTCTCCATAACAGATACATACTTATATTCGGATATTTGGCAATCTAATGCAAATTTACTATTTATTATTCAAATTTGCAAATGAAGTTAATTATTCAGCTAATATCTTATTAGTGCACACACAGAGGGCACACGGAGTTGGGGCATTACTTCGCTCGTCTTGAAGCACACTGAGACTTACGCTGAACTGTAACAAAAGAAGCCGCAGCAGTAAAAAAATATTTTTTTGTGTGAATAAACCTTTATGAGAAATGCAGGTCATAAATAATGAGTGTGTGAGACACACTCAATTTTTTTGATATCGTCAACATTTTCACATTTCCATTATGAACAAACGAATAATTTCTCTCCTTTCAGTTTCGCTGCTCGCAGTTGCGACCCTGATAGCTGCGACAGTGAAAGGTAAGATTGTAGACTCCCAGGGGCAACCTCTTATAGGAGCTACTGCAACTCTACTTGCACTTCCGGACTCCACACTTGTCACAGGATCAATGACAGACGCAGATGGCGGCTATCTTTTCAAAAATCTAACTCCGCGTCGCTACGCTATAAGAGCATCGATGACCGGTATGGATACTGAAATGACAGATTTTACTGTCGCTGACACAACAAAAACAATCGAACTTCCTCCTCTTAAACTTTACGACGAGTCAACTTTGCTAAAAGAACTCGTAGTAAAGGGAGTCAAAACTGCCGTAGTAGCCAAAGAGGATACCCTTGAATTCAATGCCGATTCTTTCCATACTACAGAAAATGCAGTAGTGGAAGATCTTCTAAAGAAACTTCCAGGTGTAGAAGTGGGTTCTGACGGAAGCATTACTTCCAACGGCAAGACCGTATCTAAAATTCTCGTCAATGGCAAGGAATATTTTGGAGATGACCCAACTATGGCTTCCAAAAACTTCAGTGCCAAAGCTGTTGCCAAAGTCCAAGTAGTAGACCGCAAGAGTGAACAAGCCAGGCTAACAGGTGTAGATGATGGAGAGGATGAGACTGTAATCAACCTCGAAGTCAAAAAAGGTATGGAAGAAAGCTGGTTTGGAAATGTTCGCGCAGGATATGGCACAGACAACCGCTATAACGGAAATCTCTTTTTAACGAGAATGGGCGACGGCAATATGTTCTCTCTCATCGGACGCGCCAATAATGTCAACGAAATGGGAGGAGGCGACATGCGTGGAGGCAACTTTAGCATGGGCGGAGGAGCCGGAGGCATCACGACCTCCCAAATGTTAGGCCTGAATTTCGCAGTCGGAGATGAAAAGAAATTTGCAGTAGGCGGAAACGTACGCTATATGCACAACTCTCAAGACGTAGAAAACAGCAGCGAGACCATGAACCTCCTGCCTGACTCCGTAAGCTATCAGTCGTCGAAATCATTATCCAACAGCGGAAGCCACAGTGTAGGAGGCAACTTCCGACTAAAATGGGAAATTGACGACAACAATACGTTTGATTTCCGACCATCATTTAGATACAGCACAAACGATGCGACATCTTCTTCAGAATCTCATCTATCAGCTGGAGACCCCAACAAAACGCCTGTCAACAGTCAGGTCAACGACCGAACTAATCACGGAAACTCATGGAGCACTTCCGGTGAAATTACATTTGTACATCGATTCCCACAGAAAAAGGGACGCTCAATTAGCATCAGGGCAGAATACTCATTCTCCAACACCAAACAGCATGGCACTTCACTTTCAGAGATCACCCGATATCTTATAGAAAATGCTGACAAGGACGAAGACCTATTCCGCTTCACCGACAACAAGACTTGGAACAATAACATAAGCGCCCGAGTGACTTGGACAGAACCTATCGGCAAACCGGGCAACTTCCTTGAATTTGCATATAGAATCAATTCACGCCGTAATAATTCTGACAAATATGTGTATAATCTCCCTATGGATCTCCTGACGAAATCAGGTGAAGAATATGTTATGCCCGACTTTGACTATCTTCCCATAGCAGGATTACTTTATGATGAAACACTTTCAAACAGTTTCCGCAACGACTTCCTGACCCAGAGCATACGACTTGGATACAGGTACACCAACAAAGAGCTAAACCTTAATGCAGGAATTGAGCTTGTGCCATCAAGCAGCAAGAGCATCGACCTGATAATGTCTGAACGTAATATACCGAAAAGAAATGTGCTAAACTTCGCACCATTCTTCAGGCTAAGATATAAGTTCTCTAAAAATAGAAGTATCAACGTCAACTACAATGCAAGATCATCCGAACCCTCCATTACGCAATTGCAGCCGGTAGCTGACGTGTCAGATCCTATGAACATAAAAGTTGGTAATCCAAATCTGAAACCGACATTTACTCAGAGACTATTTGCACGTTTCAATGACTTTGATATGGAAACACAACGTTCACTCAACGCAATGCTGAATGGATCATATACAGTCAACAACATAGTGAGCATGACTACAACCGATCCTACAACCGGAGCACGCACAAGTACATACACAAACACCTCAGGTGACTTCAACATTATGATGCGCGGAATGTATAATCAGCCTTTCCGCAATCGCAACTGGCGTATATTTGCCAATCTCATGGCAAGCTATGCATCAAAAGCCGGATATATCAACGAAAAATACAACAGAAGTGGAAGCTATAATATCGCACCACGCGTCGGAATCACTTTCTCGACAGAGATAGTTCAGATTTCTGCAAATCCTACTTATTCATGGCAGCTTGCCACCAATACACTTGCCAATCAGAAGAATAGAGAGAATTCAAGTTATGGATTCGACACAGACTTCACTCTCACCCTACCCTTTGGGCTTCAGATGGGCACCAATTTGCACTATTCAAAGACCAACGGTCTCTCTGCCGGATATGATTCACAATCGTGGATTTGGAATGCCAATATCTTATATACAATACCGGGAACATACGGTCTTAATATTTTCGCGGAAGCACATGACCTGCTTGGCGATACGAAAAATATCTCACGCTCAGTTTCTGCTGCAGCCATCGTCGACAGCCGATATAATAACCTATCTCGCTACTTCATATTTGGACTTAGCTGGCAGTTCAAATCTCTTGACTTCAAGAAGAAGACTGCAGAAGCAGAAGATATCCCTATGATGGGACCCGGAATGATGGGACCTGATGGCCCCGGCGGTCGAGGCGGTCAGCGTCCGATGGGTCCTCCTCCGGGCGGTTTTGGAGGCGGAAGACCATTTTAAAGATTAAATTATTTAAGTTTCGCAAGTTCAACTTGCTGATTTCAGATTGTAAAATTTAGCTATATGAGCCAGCTCGTCAGA
>JAIDTL010000016.1 GCA_029060725.1 Muribaculaceae bacterium
CCGCGCGCGCGGCCGGCCGGCCCCGGCGGCCCCCAGCGGCGCCCGCCCTACGCCCGGCCCCGCCCCGGGGGGGGGGTGATTATGCTCGCGGATTTGCGGCATTGCGGATTATTTTTCGATGGGAGAATTGTCGCCTTTGTCGGGAAAGCGTCCGGAAGTGGTGAAGTTGTAGCTTATAGTGCCATTTTTAGTCTCGCCGTTGGAAAAGATCAGGTATCCTTGGGCTACATATTCAGTGGAAGGCTGCAAGCCCTCGATAAGGAACGACACTGTGGCAGAATTCGGATCTGAGGGGACTACAGAGGGCATATTCACCCAATCCGCATCCGTAGCCTTCTTCCATCTGAGGCCGGCTTCCTTCACCTCAAAGGATGGGGAATAGAAGTTATATTTCACCATCACTTTTTCATCCTCATACACATCTCCGATCCAAGGGCGACTGATGGCAGCCTCATGACCTCCGGCTTGCTCAACAAGAACTTTAATTGGAGATACCCCTACGTGAGAGGGATTGATGGAAACACCCTCTTTCACAGACGTCTCAAGCGGTGTAATCGTGACATTGTCCGAACGAGTCTGATATGAATTGTTGACAGCGACTGACATTTCAATAGTTGTCCTACCATCCGAGCCCGCACCTTCTGCAGGAGAGACCTTAATCCAATCTGCCGCCGTAACTTTCCAATCGAAGCGAGAGTCAAGATTATAGTACAAAACGCCTCCAGCCTCAGAGAAACGGTCTTCTCCTTCGGATATGCTACCTGAGAAAGTAATGTCGAAACAGCTCTGAACCACCTCAACATCCACCGGAACATAACCCTGCTTATTTGGAATAAAGTGGATAATGCCTCTACGCTGAGAGCCATCAACATTAGGAGATATATAAGCTTTTACCACTACCCTATCTTCACTTCCGACATCTCTGCCTTTTTCGGAGAAAGAAATCCAGGACTCCTCTGCTGTTGTGATCGACCATCCTTCTTGCGACAGAATATAGAAGTCGAGAGTATCTCCTACTGCGTCTACATATCTTGTAGAATTTGGAGAAACGTCGAATGTATTTTCCGATTTCTGCTGGACGATATCTACAGAATATGAGCCGGCATCACTCTTGAGCTCGAGTGTAGCGCGTCGCACTGCAGCCGTACCATTGTTTTGCAAGGAAATAGAGAATGTAGCATCCGAGTTACCGGAAAAAGTTCCGTCACCATTATCAGTCATTCCTGACTTCGGGACAATAGTGATGAAATTCACATCGTCTCTTTCATAATTGACAGAGAGATTCCACGCAGCATTTGCAATGATGCGGAATTCTTGTTCATTCAATGGTTGGGCGCCAAATGGCTCAATATCTGAAGGCGACAACTTCACATCGCTCGCCTCTTGACTTATAGCTATTTGCCACTTTCCATCTTCGATTTTTTCATTTTGCGCATTTAGCTTATAAAGAGTCAAGGTACAATTACGGTCGGCAGTCATATCCTCAAGCACCGAAAGACGAATCGGCTTGTCGCCGCTGCCACTTACTACATCGACACTGCACCATCCGCCATCCGACAATTCGACAGCCCATCGGGTGTTGCTGACCACATTTATAGTAGTGTCTTTGGGACCGGCATCGAAACTGAGTTTCCTCAAATCTTCTCCCCCCATCAATGCCGACAGAGTGGTAGGAGTTTGTGACGGTTCCAGCTCCGTATTATAATTGTCACTGCAAGCCGCTACGCCTAAAGACAGGGTCACAGCAGCAATCATTCCGACTATATTTCTTGTTTTCATCATGAGTAGATTATATTAAAGAGAGACAGAAATTCCGATCGAGCCTTTGAATCCACCTCTTGTCAGACCGCCGCTATTGAAGACCTTAGCCACGTCACCTTTCGAAGAAATGGGGATAGCATATTCGGGAGTAACGAAAATTCCTACGTGTTGGATTGGGTGGTAAGCAAAGCGAGCACCAACAGTGACGCAAGGTTGCGTGAAACCGTTGCCCGGATTATTCTTATCCTTGGCAGAAAGACGCTGGATCATGAAGCCGGCTTGTGGAGTGAGTCCGAAGCGCTCAGCGAAGCGAAGCTGATAGCCTGCGCGCACTGCCATCTCATCCATACGGTAGTCGTATGCCCCCATCTCGATATGATCATTGCGGTCAAACCACTGCACTTCCTTGCTTCGGCTGAGACCGAGGTTATAGCTCAGTTCAAGATTTACATTCTCGTAGTAACCACCAATCGTGAACCCGACAGATGGTTTGCCACTTGCAGCGAATGAAACGGCGGCATATCCGGTATTCTTCTTAACATATTGGATTCTCTCAAGGCGGATTGTATCGCGCATTGTCATGCCGCGTTCGATGCGGAACTTTAGCCTCTGCGGATAATAGCCCTTCTTGGAGAAATCATATTCATAGCGAGCCACCGGGAGCTGCATGGTAGGCTGAAGCTCAATCACAGAGTCGCCTTCCATCACGGTCACGCCATAGGCGGGTTCGGTGACGAGCTCAAGGTAACCGAGGTGGGCTACAGGTGGAGTTGCAGTCACAGTCTTCGTCTTTCCAGCCTCAACGGTGAATGCAGTGGTCTGATCCTCATGGTCGGGGAGCTTGGCAGTCACCACATAGTTGCCGGCCTTGAGGTGCTTATGGAGAGAGCCGACACCCTCGCGGATATCCTGGAACCAGAGTTCCGCTCCGTCTGACACCTCAATGTCAACATCCCCAAACTTCAGATTCTCATCCTCCATACGGAGAGTGAACTGTACGGGGCCATCCTGCGTAACTGTCACTATATCCTCATAGAGGAGCGAGCCGAGTTCAGCACGCACGAGGTGAGAACCGAGTGGCATGTGCATATTGACCGGCGACTTACCTTGCGGCTCTCCGTCGACAGAGATTTCAGCATTCGGGGTTGATGCGATGAGGGCTATGTTGCGTCCCTCCACGTTGAGTTCCACTGAATAAGTCTTACCAGACTCTGCCTCCATACCGTCAAACCATATCACGGTAGGACTGTACTTGGGGTGATTGACCGTCACTTTCTGCGTTCGTTCCGGCACATAGAGCCACACCTCACCGGGACCCGCCTGTTTTCTGCCGAGAATCCGGAAGAGACCTGCATCGAAGCCGAGGACATCATTCTGAAATGGCGTGTATATTTTGATCAGCGCCGCTTTCTTGCCGCTGTTCTCATCGATTACCTGCGTATCGTTCAAGCGAGCCTTCATATCGGTTGTCTCCTTGAAGTTGCGGGATTCGAGTTTCTGAGCCATCGAGAGCAGAGTGCTCAAAAGAGCACCTGCCATCATAGCTATCTTAAGGAACTTCATTTTTATTTTGGGATTTAGTTATTATCTGACTGTGACTTTTATGCCTCCTACCATGTAGATGTCGCGTGTGAGGCCTTCGATAGTGACGGTCTCGCCGGCTGACAGCAGTATAGTACGGAGATTGACACCTGTGATAGTAGTCAGGGAAACCTTTCGGCGGCAGTTGCTGCTGATCTTGAGAGTGCCAGGAGCCGGACTGTAAACCTTAAGTCCGTCGGAACCTAAAGATGGGAGAAGCAAAGCGCCGGAGGATTCAAAGACGGGCATATACCGCCTGTGGGCTCCTGCTATGTAAGCGTCAAAAGGTTTGGTGGTAGCCTCTTCAACGAAAGCGCTGCCCGGAGTCCTGTCATCTTCACCATTGACATTGAGCGACCTTACATCCGATTCTTCCACAGGCATGAAAGTACCGATGAATTGAGTGCCATCTACCCATGGAGTCGATTCCGGAGAAGCGGACTCAGGGGTAAGCGTGATGTCGGAAGCAACAAATGAGACATTACCGGCAATGTTGAAGTCGCGCACGTATGCTTCATTGTTTGGCATAGAGATAATGTAAGGCACACACGCTTCCATACTCTCCACTTCTTCCCAGCCGGAACTATTAGACTTATATAGCCAGAATGGTTTGAAGTCAGCAAACTCATCTTTTTCCCATGCCGAGAATGGGACTATTCGTCCTGCTCTCTCATGCACAATGCTATCAGGAGAGAACGGAAGGACAATAGACTCCCAACCGGAGCATCCATTGATGAGAGTTTCCATATCGAAATTGCGAGTGAAGCTGATCTTTTCCGCCATGAATTCTCGAGCGACGTCAAAGGGATATTCATCATGGAGAATCACAGAGGACGCCACATCGTCGACGATGACATTATGGTTATCTTGATTTTCCACCTTGACTTCAGATGAAACATAGAGCAACACATTCGGGTTGGAAATACCATCGATAAGGCGCGATTCTATATCCATCATCTTGGAATTCCAGATTACTCCGGAGAGTCTGTCGCAATCTGACAGGATGCTGTCGCCATATTCAGTGATGTCAGCCGGCATACTGATGGAGATAAGTCTTGTTCCCTTGAAAGCATTGTCAGGGATTCGGGCAGCAGCCACCTTCTCTATGTCGAGATGACGCAGCCCTTCCATTGACTTAAGGAATGAGTAGTCATCATCGTTGAGGGTGCCTTCTACTCTGAATTCACCAATGCCATTTATCAATTCGCTTTCACACCAAGCGAAGGCTGATTTGAGTAGACCTCCGGCATTCGTCTCGGCATGACTTTCATCACCATAATAATCGATTGCATAATCAGATTCTTCTGAATCTTGATAACCATCTCTTATGGTTTTTGTTTTGACATGGCAGAGAGTATTCACATCAAATTCTCCTGTATATGGCGCATCTTCGACGGAAGCAACTCCATCAGGCAAGATAATTGAATATCGGATTTCCGCTTGCGGATCATCGGTATTCATTGTCACGTATCTTCCGTTGTAGGAGATCGCTACAGGAGCGCTACGGTAGGAGTCAACGACAAGTTCGGAAATTTCAGACGGTTCGATGTCGCTGTCAGGGATATAGGCAAATGCCCATACCGTGGCGTTATGCGAAAGTGGGAACGGACCTTCATAGAGAGTGCTCTCCATTGTCGGTGCTGTACCATCGAGAGTATATCGGATCTCTGCGTCGCTTCTCTCGCAAGCCATTGTCACCATTCCGTCGCTGAATGTGATGATCGGTTGTGGCATCGAGTCAGGGAAACCGGTCACCGGTATCTCTGCTATTTCAGAGTCGTTGTAGCCATCAAGTACAGCTTTTGCATATACGGTGCAATTGCGTCCGACAGTGAACGGAGCTGTATATGCTGTCCATTCTCCGGCAACTCCGATTCGGTAAATGATTTCAGCACCCTCAGTAGCACATGACAGGGTCATTGTCCTTGATGCCATATCGAAGACGCCGGTCGGGGTAGCTGTCTTATAGGAGTCAACCACGAGTTGCGATACGCCGGATGGCGGGATGTCGAGACCGGGGACAAATGCGAAAGCCTTGACAACTCCATTTACCAGGAGTGAGAAGGGGGCTGAATATTTGGGACTATCTGCAGTGGGTTCTGTACCATCTACAGTATAATGGATCTCAGCGTCGCTGTTTTCGCAAGTAATTGTCACAACCCCATCAGCAAAGCTTATCTTAGGATCAGCTACAGAATTTGCAAGTTCCGTTATGACAATCTCTGCGATATCCGAGTCATTATAGCCCTCGAAAGAAGCCTTGGCATAGAGATTGCAATTGCGTGTGATGGCAATCGGAGCAGTATATGCTATCCATTCTCCTTCGCGATCTAATGTATAAGACAACGAAGCACCTTCAGTGGCGCATAACAGGGTGACAGTCCTTGATGCCATATCGAAGACTCCGGTCGGGGTAGCTGTCTTATAGGAGTCAACCACGAGTTGCGACACGCCGGATGGCGGTATGTCGAGACCGGGTACAAATGCGACAGCCTTGACAACACCATTTACCAAGAGTGAGAAGGGTTCTGAATATCTTTGACTTTCTGCAGTCGGTTCGGTGCCATCGACTGTATAATGGATCTCAGCGTCGCTGTTTTCGCACGTGATCGTCACAAGCCCATCTGCAAAGCTTATCTTAGGATCTGCAACGGAATTTGCAAGTTCCGTTATGACAATTTCGGCGATATCCGAGTCATTGTAGCCCTCGAAAGAAGCCTTGGCATAGAGAGTGCAATTGCGTGTGATGGTAATAGGAGCGGTATATGCTATCCATTCTCCCTCGCGAACGAATGTATAAGACAACGAAGCACCTTCAGTGGCGCATGACAGGGTAACAGTCCTTGATGCAATATCAAATACTCCAGTCGGGGTGGCTGTCTTGTAGCTGTCGACGATCAATTCAGCAATAATAGATGGGTCAATGTCACTTCCAGAGACAAAAGCCTTAGCCTTGACAATGGCATTACGAGTGAGCGCAAAAGCTTCTGAATAGAGCAGACTTTCTTCTGTCGGGTCTGTGCCATCAAGAGTGTATCGGATTTCTGCATCAGAGCGACTGCAAGTCATCGTCACAATACCATCCTCAAATGAGATTTCCGGCATCGGGACAATATTGGGAGTATCCATCAGATGAAGTGTGAAGTTTTTCGCTTCTGCATCCTCAACACCATATAGGATACCAAAGTACTCTCCTTCTTCGAGTTGAAGCATGGTCATACCTTTAAGCTGAGCCGGAGCTATTGCCTCTACCCTATCTCCATCTTTATAAATGTCTAAAGCAATAGAAACATCTGAACGGAGATAAAGCGGATCGCCTGATGAAGTGAATTTCACAGCAGCAAACTCAAGCCCGGAAGGAGACGTGAATGTTTGCTTCGTATTGACCTTCATTTCAACGGCACTAGTAGAGAAATCATTCTTAAGTTCCATTCTCCATTTCTGAGGTAGAGACCAACCTAATTCCGTACGGATATGCATCACATAATCAATGCTGTCGGCATCCGCTACAGAAACTTTATCGCCATCAAAAATCGGTTTGCGGTTCTTGACACTCGGATACAGACTGTCAGGAAGATTAATGTCGAACATATAGGAATCCGTAATCTGACGCTCCACTTCCACGTAACCGAGGTCTGAGCCGTTGATGTAGTGACGGTAGCCGATGATGGGCACTCCATTCCCGGTATTATTAAAGATCAGAAGCTTTCGATATATCGGACTCCAATCTCCATCATCGTCGCGGGCCCGAAGATGGAAATAATGAGGCCCATTTTTATCAAATCCTCTTAAATCTACATCAAACGAAACAGGATTAGATATGGCGGTAGCAGAGACTCGGTTTTCATAATCGTTGTCAAGCCAATATTCATATTGTGTGAATCGATCTTTGTTGGATGCTACATAGAAATATTGGGTATAGACCGTCCCCCAGACTCCTTCTCCCGTAAGAAGACGATAATTGAATCTGTGCAAGCCCTTGCGGACTCCATCGAGATCAATGATATATGAATTGGCACCCGGCGAAAGTCTTCCCTCAGTTTTTAACGAGTAGTTGTCGTCTATCCAATATTCGTATGCTGCAGCATTGACAGAACCGGCAAGATTCAGCACCATCTTGCGATAGACTGAGCCCCAATTCCCATCACCATAGCCGACACGGCAATTGAAGTAGTGAGCACCATGAGGAGGAGACGAAACATCCAGAATTAGGGTATTACTGTCTTCCGAAAATTGACCTGAAGTCTTGTTCGAATAATCGGAATCAAACCAATATTCATAGCATATAGGCTCCGCTGAATAACCAACAAATACAGCTAAGAATATTGCCGAGATTAATGAATATAATTTTCCCATGGGGATAAGAATGTTTGGCAATCAGTCAGCCTTGACTGTAATCGAGACCTTAAGTTTATTGTTTTCAGCATCGTATTTCACGGAGCTATTGGCTGAGTCCACTGTCGGCACAGACGGGTTTTCAGAGAAGGGGGTTTCTCCTCCCATAATACCTATAACTTTACCGTCTTGTCCAAAATATCCTGATTCTTCGAGATTAAATATACTTTCAAGTTTTTCATCAAAAAATTCTTCCTCTCTTTCATCATAGAAACAATTATTTTGTGATATGGTATAATTTGTAGGAAACTGATTTTCACTATAAAACAAAGAGTTTATCAATGATATATGACCATTTGATCCTGAAAACTTTGACAATTTATTTCCAATTCCTTTAGAATCTAAAGGATATTGTATAATTGATGAGATTACAGTCGTTGGAAGATAATATGAACCCCATACATTGCAGTTTTCCAATGTCATATATGCACCACTACTATCATAGTTTTGATTAAGTATTCTTAAGATTTTAGAATTCTTTATAATTGTCAAATTTTGACTAACTGCATACGGGATTAAATCTTTAATATAACATTTTTCTATCGTAAGTTCATCTCCTGCAATTCCCACTCCATCTAATGTTTCAATAAATGAATTAGTAATCTTTACTAATCCTATATTTTTTCTATTAGTTGGATGATCAGATACTGTAGAAGGACCTTGAAAGTCTAATTTAAGGATGTTCACCCCATCAAAACTTAACATTTGTCCATTCTCATAAGGATTATTAATCATATTAACCTTTATACCAAATAATAATTGAGAGTTATATCCACTTCCGACAATTCTTATTCGTTTTGTTATTACTACATCTGTATATTGCGAAGAAAAATTCCCCTCTGAAAGATAAATTATATCATTATCTTCAGCTGCGGTGAGAGCATCCTCAAAAGCTCCTAAGTTAGTAAAGAAAGAGAGTTCTCCATTGTGAGATAGGGTGACCATAGGATGTTGTGCCGACGCTGCTAGGAATGTGCAGGCGGCTACGATCATTGTAAAGAATCGTTTCATTTTTTGTTTGGTTTGAGTTTGGTTCCATTTGCAGAATCCTTGTGCAGATGGATTAATAATGATATAAAAAAGCGTAGGATTCGCTATCGTTGCCGTCCTACTTCCTGAGGCTTCTCGCATTGCCTAATCGAAATCGGACGGCAACGCAGAAGCCCACGCTAAAATATGCAATATAGCATTCGATGCAGTATTCCTCACGGGGATACTGAGTCGAAAGCCGGATATTACATAACCACGGGCATCTACCGTTGCTCAATCCTTGATTTCGATTTTGAAACTTTGCGAGAATTTCAGGAAGTCAAGAATCAGCGCGGATAAACGCTTGTCAAAATGTTTGCTGACCCGCCCTCAAAACCCCGACCGGGCTTCTGAGTTTCGGTCTGCATTGCAAAATTAGCACTTTTTTTGTGGATTTGCAAATTTTTATTATAAATATTCTGTTTTTGATTTTGGTGACAGCGGTGTCTTAGGATGGTGATATTACAAATATACCATAAAGCGCCTCTCCGAGGCTACTGCACTATGGCATGAGTTACCCCAGACTGAAGTCTGGGGTTTGGGCATAATCATCAGGTCTCCGACCTGATGGAGTCTTTCCGAGGCTACTGCACTATGGCTTGAGTTACCCCAGACTGAAGTCTGGGGTTTGGCATAAACATCAGGTCTCCAACCTGATTGCTTCTTTCCGTGGCTACTGCACTATGGCTTGAGTTATCCCAGACTGAAGTCTGGGGTTTGGGCATAATCATCAGGTCTCCGACCTGATGGCGCCTCTCCGAGGCTACTGCACTATGGCATGAGTTACCCCAGACTGAAGTCTGGGGTTTTGGCATAAACATCAGGTCTCCGACCTGATGGCGTCTTTCCGAGAGTAATGTTTTTTTTCGGAGCGCTGGGATGGTTTGACGCGTGGGGGCGCACGCGGAGCGTGCTTTATTACGTTGGTTGACGCGCGGGGGCGCATGCGGAGCATGCTTTATTACGTTGTTTGACGCGCGGGGGCGCATGCGGAGTGTGCTTTGTTACGTTGGTTGACGCGTGGGGGCGGATGCGGAGCGTGCTTTATTACGTTGGTTTCAGTTTGACGCGCGGGGGCGCATGCGGAGCATGCTTTGTTACGTTGTTTGACGCGGGGGGCGCATGCGGAGCATGCTTTGTTACGTTGTTTGACGCGGGGGGCGCAGGCGGGGAGGGCGTTTTAGGAGAGGTTGACGATGGTGATGCCGGCGCCGCCGAAGCGGACGTCTTCGTCGTGGTAGGAGGTGACGTTGGGGTTGACGCGGAGCTGTTCGCGGATGAGGGTCTTTAGAATGCCGTGGCCTGTGCCATGGAGTATGCGGACTTTGCTTGCGGAGAATTGGACTGCGTCGTCAAGGAAGTAGGTGACTGCCTGTATGGCTTCGTCAGCCCGCATGCCACGCACGTCGATCTCATTCTTGAAGTTGAGCTGACGGCGACGGCTGTCTTCAGATGTCTGGCTTGACACGGTGAGGGTCTGGGAGGCGGCAGACTGTTTTGGCTTTTGAGCAGCAGACAGACGGGCGAGATCAACAGTGGTGCGTAGAGGTCCGAATGCCACTTCTGCTTTCTTACCTTGAATAGATATAATCCGTCCGGCTGAACCTGAGCCATCCATCTTTACCCAATCGCCTGCTGACAAAACTGCTTTTTCAACCGACTGCTTATTTTTCGCAGATGATTGCTCTTTGGATTTCCGACTCTTGTGCTTCAAAGGTTTCAGAGCCTCAGGTACAGATTTATCTTCTGCCGGTTCTTTAAGGCTTTCCTTGTAATCCTCAAGTTCACGGCGAATTTGTTTTGTACGTTCTTTTTCAGCTTCCGCATTCTTAATGTCGCGTATAGCTTTTTCAAGACGCGCATTTGCAGATTTCAGAATTTCTTGAGCTTCTTCTCGCGCATCTTTCAGAATCTCGGCTCTTTTTTGCTTAAGATCAGAAGCTGTATCTTCGTATTTTTCAAGGAGTTTATCGAGAAGCTGCTCTTTTTCTTTGATACTTTGGCGCTTATTGCTCCAATACTTACGGTCTCGGGCTATATCGAGAAGATATTTGTCGGAATTGACATAGTCGGAGCCTACCAAATCCTTTGCCATATCAATTACGTCGGTTGGGAGACCAATGTTTCGAGCTATCTCAATAGCGAAAGAGCTTCCCGGATTGCCTACAGACAGTTGGAATGTAGGACGAAGATGTTGACGATCATAGAGCATGGCACCGTTGATAAAACCCAGTGTCTCGTCGGCAAAAGTTTTCAAATTTTGGTAGTGAGTGGTCACAATTCCGAAGCATCCGGATTGACCGAGACGAAACAAGATAGCCTGAGCGAGCGCACCACCAATCTGGGGCTCGGTGCCGGAACCCATCTCATCGGCAAGAACGAGAGTAGCAGGACCGGAATTGCGAAGGAACTCCTTCATATTGCGAAGATGTGATGAGTATGTAGACAGATCATTTTCCATCGACTGCTCATCACCAATATCCACTAAAATATTTTCGAAGATACCCATGTGGGAGTTGTCGTAGAGAGTAGGAAGGAGCCCACATTGCATCATATATTGCACTATCCCGACTGTTTTGAGAGCAACGGACTTGCCCCCGGCGTTTGGACCGGAAATGATAAGGAAACGATGGTCGGAATCAAGATGTAGATTCATCGGCACTACACTCCTATCCTGCTGCCGGAGAGTGAGGAACAAGACAGGATGATAAGCATTAAACCAATCTATTTCAGGTCTTTTTTCTATATGCGGGAGGGCAGCATTGACAATATTGGCAAATTGAGCTTTAGCTTTGATGAAGTCAAGATAACCGATCGAGAGACATCCCTCTTCAATCAAATCGATATCAGGACGGATTATGTCAGCGATAGAAATAAGGATACGGACAATCTCGCGACGTTCTTGCATCTGAAGTTCTCGGAGTCGATTTCCTGCTTCTACGACTTCAGCAGGTTCTATGAAGACAGTTTTTCCGGTAGCAGACTCATCGTGAATAATACCGTTGATACTCCTTTTCATGGCAGCTGAAACCGGAAGCACCATACGACCATCGCGCATAGAGGGGGATGTATCTTTATCGACGATTCCTTCAGCAGCTGCACGGTCGAGGACACGACGCATAGCCCTTGCAATAGAACCGTTGGCTGAAGAAATGCTACGACGGATTTCAGACAGTTCGGAAGAAGCGTTATCTTTTATCTCTCCAAACTTATTGACGCATCTTTCTATTTCGCGCTCAATGAGCGGGAAAGAGACGAGACCTTCAAATTCTTTCTTGAGTTCTGGATATAAGGGAGCCGAATCATCTTCCTTCGAACGCGAGAAAAAGTTTCTTACTTCAGAAATAGAAGCCAACATTTTGCCAAGGTCGCGAAGACGGTCGGCAGACATGAATGACCCAGAAGCCTTTATCTCGTTAAGATAAGGAACTACATCATAAACGTTTGAGCCGGGAATGTCGGAACCGGATTTGATGAGGGAGAGCATTTCGTCGGTCTGGAGAAGGAGTCTTCTGACGGTATTGTAGTCTGAGGAAAAGGACATGGCTTCGACAGCGTCTTTACCCATTCGGGATGAGCATAGAGCGGCGACTTCAGATCTTATTGAGTCGAAGCCTAATTTGGATTCTATTTCTTTAGAATTGGACATTTTCTTAATTTAGAATTATTAGTTTTCTTAACAAAATTATGACTATATAATAAATTGTCAATAGGTTTAATTGACTCGCGGGGGCGCACGCGGAGCGTGCTCTATTACGTTGTTTGACGCGCGGGGACGCATGCGGAGCATGCTCTATTACGTTGTTTGACGCGCGTGGGCGCATGCGGAGCATGCTCTATTACGTTGTTTGACGCGCGGGGGCGCATGCGGAGCATGCTCTATTACGTTGTTTGACGCGCGGGGGCGCATGCGGAGCATGCTTTATTACGTTGGTTGACGCGCGGGGGCGCATGCGGAGCATGCGTTATAAATATCAAAGGGTGGGATCAAACCGCGTAGCGGGATGAAACCACCCTAATATCCACAAATTGCCTATCACAAAAACAGGAAAGAGGAATTTGGAAAATCAGTAATTCAGCTTTTAGTCTGTTTAGGCTTTAGCTTTCTTCTCATTTTCCTCTTCGAGGATCTTGACGGCCATGTCATAGATAGTAGTGTCGTCAAGCACCACGATTCCCCCGTCGGGACCCGGCTCGATATGCATACCGATGTTATTACCGAACTCATAGTTAACACCTCCGAAGTAATTGCGGACGGTCTGTACAGTGAGGTTAAGCTGGTCGGCGATGCGACGAGTAGCTCCATCGGGCAGACTGTCTTTGAGTCTGCGAAGCTCGTTGAATGTGATGGTTTTGCTCATACTATTAGTATTTGAGGTTGGTGATTTTTGTATTTGATTTTCAAATTTACACATTTTTTTCGAAATGACATAATTTTTTTCACTTAAAAAAATGTGTTATATAACATAAAAATCGGAGGAATCGGAATAAGGCATTAGAGGATAGAGGATTATAAGGATGATATTTTTTTCTAACTTCAAGACTTTACCATAAAGCGCCTCTCCGAGGCTACTGCACTTTTATATATAATGCCCAGGCTGAAGTCTGGGGGTGTAGATATTAGATGATGGCGAGATCGGAAGCTCGCAGCCATCCTTCTATATCGGAGTTTAGTCGAACTTTATACCATGTGGGTTGTCCTTCCACGTCGGTTTCTTCAGCAATAATGTCAAGACGTGTCCCTTGGCATAGTTGGTTAGAAGCTGGTTTTGCATCCGATGAGGGCTCTATAAGAAGTGCCGTCTTATAAGCCATGAGGACAGCTTTATCATGCGAGTCATAGTAAGATGCACTCATGAACGCAAAAACTACAAAAGCGATGCATCCGAAGAATAGGAGGATGCCACCAAAGAAACCGGTCTTGCGAAGACGAACATCGCTGCAGAAGAGATACACAGCGACACCACCCAACACGAGGATGAAAGATATAGCTGCAAAATATGCCCAAACATTTGGGGCAACTTCAGCACATATATTACGATTTACTGACTGGAAGAATGTCTCATGATCGGGAGTTACACTTATCTTCTTTCCACGGAGTTCAGCACGGTTGGAATCTTCAACTTTGGAGGTAAAATAATTAAGATTATTCTTTATTTCTTTATTGGAAGGGTCAAGACGGTTGGCACGAGAATAATACAGAACGGCGCTACCTAAGTCACCAGCCTGTGCATAACAGTTAGCAACATTAAAATAGAGTTGAGGAGACACGCCATCAACTTGCGCCAAAGAGAGGTATGCCTCTGCTGCTTGTCGATACTCACCGGATTCGTAGAGTTGGGAAGGAATATCATCAGAATTGGCGGCAAAGACTGAGAGAGAAAAGAGAAAAACGAAGAAGATTGATATTATTGATCTCATTGTCTTATTTATGAGTTTAGAAGGAATGCATAATTCATAATGCATAATAGTTATTTTGTAGGAGTGAGTTTGGAGTCTTCGAGCGTGTTGATGACCTCGGTGCCACGGTCGTAGATATGCTTAAGTTCGTCTTCGCCGGAACCAGGAGCATATTTTGCAAATTCACAATCATCGAGAACTGAAAGCAAATTATTTATGCTTTCTTCAGAAGCACCGGCTTCTGACAACTTTTGAGCTACATTTTCACGGTTGAGTTCAGACGTAGGAATATTAAGTTTTGCACTTACATAACCCCATAAAGCTATCAACATCTCATCGTAGAAGCGTTCGCGTTCGCCAGACTTCATGCATGCGGCAGCCTTCTTGAGACGCTTGGCAGCAACCTTACCAGCCTTACGCATACGAGTGCCTACAATGTCAGCCGCACTCTTAAGATATCTGCGATATACGATGATAATGACGAACAGAGCAATAGCCGGGATGATGAAGAAGAGCCAATAACCAAATGTATAGACATACGCCACACGCTCCTTTTTCAAGTCCTTGACCGGCATAAGGGTATCAATGAACTTAAGGCGATTTTTTGTCTGCGACTTCTCGGAAACAGCACCTTTGTCTACTTCTACCAAGTATCCTTTAGCTACAGATTTTTCATACTTTCCGGTAGTAGGGTCAAAGTATACCAAAGAGACTTCAGGAATATCATATTGACCAAGTTCGAGAGGAGTGAACGAATAGTCAAATTTGATAGAGCCGGACACATTCGATCCTTTGGCAGCCGCATTGACCTCAGTGGTCGGAGAGAATACTTCAAGTTGCTTCGGATAGATGTTGTTGAGATCTGGGAGCTTTACATATTTAAGGTTGCCACTACCCTTCACTTCATATACAATAGAAGCCGGTTGGTTAGTCTTCAAAGAATTTGAAGATAGAGAAGAGGAAATGGAGAATTGACCTACACCACCTGAAAAATCGGCCGGTTGCGGAGTCGGGAGTGCCTTGACATCAATGACCAAGTCGTTTGGAGTCACATTAAGCTGAATAGGACGGCGAACAGTAAGCATCCTGAAATAAGGATCATCGTAGTATTCCTGCTCGTCTGTGCTGACCGTGTAAGTATTTCCCTTAATAGTCAGTTTTCCGGTCATCTGAGGGAAAATGATGTAGCGAGCGATAATAGCCGTAGCGTATTCTTGACCATTGTAAGTCTCATAATGTAGAGAACGTGAGGTCTCATCTGATTCCTCAACCACGAAGCCATCAAATTTTGGAGCTTCTGTAGCACCGATAAATTTGATAGGGGCGTATGACGAATAGAGCTTTACAGTATATACGAGAGCTTCCTGCTCGTAGGCTGTAGACTTAGAGACGGAAGCTTTCAAAAACAACTTCTCATTACCTTTGCCAATGAACTTAGGACCTTGATTCTGATCATCAGGATCTTGGGAATAAGCTCCACGATTGGAGGATTGCTGTTGCTGCTGTTGTTGCTGACGCTGCTTAAGTTTGGAAAGAGAGCCGGATCCAGCCTTCACAATAGTATATGAAGCCTTGTTGCTTGAGACACCATCAACAGAGAAAGGACCTATAGAATAGGAACCTTCCTTTGAAGCAGAGCAAGTGGCAACATACGTTCTGGAACTGGAACGAGTTACTTTCCCATTAATACTTGACATTGAAGACGACTGGCTGCTGAGAGTGAAATACTTCACAACAGCACCGGGGACATCCGGGGCAGATGGTTCACCATCGAGATTGTCAAGCTTCATGTAGACATAGAACTGCTCCCCTACCTCAATGTCGTCGCTTCCTGTCTGAGTGGATACAGAGAGCTGGTACTTGCCGGCAGCACTTGCAGCTATCGAAACAAGCAATATAATGAGAGTCGATATGTAAAGTCTAATTTGGGTCATGATCTAAATAATTGAGAGTTACCAGCGCTTGGTGTTTTTGCTTCGGCCCTTAGCTTCTTGACCATTGTTTGACTTATTGACACGAGCACGGGTCTGGTTTTCCTTATTCTCCATAGCCTTCAAGATTTGTTCGGCAGACTGCGGATTGATCTCAGGTTGCTGCTGTTGCTGTTGGTCTTGATTCTGATTCTGCTGTTGATCTTGATTTTGGTCTTTATTTTGATTTTGGTCTTGGTTCTGGTCTTGATTTTGCTCTTGATCTTTCTTGTCTTGATCTTTATCTTTATTCTGATCCTGATCTTGATTTTGATTTTGTAGTTTCTTTTGAGCTATCCTAAGATTCCTACGTGTCTTCTCATCTTCAGGACGAATACGGAGCGACTGCTTATACATCTGCACGGCTTGAGCATAATCTTCAGAATTGAATGCTAAATTTCCAAGATTGTAAATGGCATCGGCTGCCAGATTCGGTTTTTCTTTCAGCGCTTGAGCCACAGCCTGCATAGCTTCTGCCCCCGCCTTAGCGAGTTGCTGACGAAGGGAATCAGACTGCGCATTGTTAGCCCGCCTGATATATGTAAGCCCAAGATTATAGAGAGCCTCTTTAGATTCGGGTTCAAGTTTCAGCGCTTGCTGATATTTTTCGCCGGCTTCGAGGTAATGACCATCTTTGAAGAGCTCATTACCCTGAGTGACGAGTCTTCGCTCCTTACGGTTGGTAGTAGCAGAAGCATCAAAGGCGCAAGCAGCTGTAAGAGCGATAAGCACCACTACAGCAGACTCCTTCTTAAAGAAAGTGATCTTATCAAGCCAACGGATCTTGCGATCGAGGATGAACACATCGATCAAGAGAAGGACAAGGGCAATCCATCCGAAAATAGTGAAAAGCTCGTCGTGGACAGCATACGCATTGGTCTCAAGGGCTGATTTCTTTACGGTATCCATTTGTTTTTCGAGTTCGTTAAGAGCATCGGAGTTTGAAGCATTAACGTAGATACCATCGCCGGCAGCAGCGATTTTAGCAGCGAGGTTTTCATCGAGAGCTGTTTCCACCGGAGTGCCCGTCTCCGGATTGATCATCGGACCCGAAGGAGTGGGGATACGAACCGGAGTTGGAGAACCCACACCCACTACATTTAATTGAATATGATTTTTCTTAGCTTGGTGAGCAGCATCAATAGCCCCTGCTTCATCATCGAGTTCTTCGGCATCAGTGATGAGAACTATGGATTTACCAATATTATCATCCGGGCTGAAAGATTTGATGGCACGATCAATAGCGGCCCCAATATTGGTACCTTGGTTATCGTATTGAGTGGGATCTATCGAATTTAGGAACAGTTTTGCAGAGACGTAGTCGCTCGTCACAGGAATAAGCGTATAAGCGTCTTCAGCATATACGATAAGACCCACCCTATCATTATCAAGACGATTGATGAGCTTTTCAAGCACGAGTTTGGCTGCCCTCATACGTGAAGTGCCGGAATTGTCGGCAGTAGAAGAAGCGAGCATCGAATTAGAGACATCGACAGCAATCACCACTTCAATACCTTCCTTTTCTGACTTAGAAGAATGCACACCACCCCAAGGGCGACAAAGAGCAATGGCAAGGAAAGCCAGAGCCGCCACCTCAAGGGCGAGTTTCAAAGGTGGTTTATATTTAGAAACCTCGGGCATCAGATCTTTCAAAGAATCCGGATGACCGAACTTTGCAAGTTTCTTTTTCCTTGCGTAGCGAGCAAGGACATATAGCACTACCACAACCGGCACTGCTAATAAGAGGACGAGTAAAGCTGGATATGCAAACGTAAACATTACGGTATTCTTCTAATAATTGTGTAACGAAGCAAAAGAGAAAGAGCAAGGGCACCAAAAGCGAGCCAAAGCCAAGGCATAAACTCCTCTTGAGTAAGAGTCACCGAATTGACATCAATGCTCGACTTTTCAAGAGAATCGATTTCTTCGAAGACCTGCTTCAGCATTCGCTCATCTTTGGCACGGAAATACTTGCCACCGGTCATTTTTGCCATATTCTTTAGTAGAGGCTCGTCGATCTTAGTTTCAAGAGTAGTAGTCGAGAAACCGTAAGGATCGGCAATCTGCATCTTGCCATTTGTGCCCACGCCAATAGTATATATCTTGATACCTTTCTGCTTGGCAATCTGAGCGGCAGTCACAGGAGGGACATCGCCTGCATTGTTGCTACCGTCGGTGAGCAGAATGATACTCTTAGACTTAGCTTTGCCTTGTGAGATACGGTTGATAGCGCTCGTAAGACCATCTCCGATAGCTGTGCCATCATTGAGATCACCCATATCTACATTAGCAATAGCATTGATGAGGGCAGCGCGGTCGTTGGTCAACGGCATAAGAGACAGAGACTCTCCGGCAAAAACCACAAGGCCCATATTATCATTAGTCCGAGCATTGACAAAATTTGTAGCCACATCTTTAGCGGCGATGAAACGATTTGGCTTGAAGTCTGTAGCCGACATAGAGCCGGAAATGTCCATTGCAAGGATAATATCAGTACCGAGTACACGAGAATTTTTCAAGCTATCATAAGACTGAGGACGCGCCAAAGCCACAATCACAGCGGCGATGCAAATAAGTCGGAGAGCAAAGCAAAAGTGGATGATCCAAACTTTCCATGAGTTTCCAAACTTCAGGAATGGCATAAGAGTGGAGACACCCATTGACGGATTAGCGTTACGATGCTTCAGGACATACCAAACGATCAAAGGCACGAGGACGAGGAGAAGCCAGAGCATTCCGGGATGAAGGAATTTCATTTTGCACCTCCTTTCGCATTTGCGTTATCACTTTTTCCTTGTTGAGATTTGTCGGCATCTGCAGAAGAGTTTTCAGAAGATTCTGTCTCCGAAGGGATAGTTTCCTTGACAAAATTGACAGCATTCTCGAAAGCCTCGACATTATCAGCAGGGAGAGGACGAACTTTTGCAAACTTAACGAAATCAGCGATATCGAGAATCTTACGAACGTAGGCACGCTTATCACGGACGTCAGACTGGTCTGCAAGAGTCTGCATGATCTGGCGAGAAGTCATCTCCATAGCGTTGATACCAAATCTTTGGAACAGATAGTCGCGCAGAATATCTGTAAGATCTGTGAAATATTCTTTCTCCATACCATTTTCCCACAAGTTTTTACCTTTCAGGTTTTCAAGACGCTGAAGAGCTACAGTCCAAGGTTTGGGTTGCGGTTTTTCAGGAAGAGAGATAAACTTACCGGTCTTGCGATACTTAGAAGCGAAATAGACAGCAGCAGCTATCGCGATAATCAGGAGAATCCACATCCACCAAAGATCGTAAAGCCAATCAGGCATCCAATCCCAAAAAGAGCGGTCGGAAGGGTCAGTGATATCTTGATAATCGCTTATAGCATCATTTTCACCTACCTTTACGGGCACTACATTGAGTGATATTGGATTAGACACGGCTGAATCAGACGCAGTAATATATACGAATGGAGGGAGCTGATAATATCCGGAATCGAACACTTGAACGGGGACAACGAGACGCTCCACTATACGAGAGCCTTCGTGCTTAACGGTATCCATTCGAGGGGCACCGAGTTCGATCGTGTCACCTAATAAAGTGACATATCCCCCGGGTCCAATCTTATTGAAAAGAGGGAAAACGCCTTGCCGGTCGGCCTCACGGTCAACGAAAAGACGAAGAGTATCGACGCGACCCATCAGAATGGAGGCAGAGTCGAGCGCGGCAGTCACCTTCACATCAGCAAGAGACTGAAGATGGCAAACCACAGCAAAAATAAATAGAGCCAAATATTTACAAATCGACTTAATCATATTGATCACATACTATTAACCACGACGGCGAAAAAGAGCAATTAGAGCCTTTACATAATCTTCATCAGTGGCGACTGATACTGAATCCACACCACAACGAGCGGTAGTGGAAGAGAAACTCTGCTGGCGCTCATACCATGCCTTATCGTAAGCTTTTCTGACACTTTTAGAGGAAGTGTCAAGCCAAAGATCACGACCGGTTTCTAAATCTTTAAGACGGACAAGACCAACGTCGGGCATTTTTGCATCGCGCTTATCATAGACCTGAATGGCAGCCACATCATGCTTATGGTTAGCAATCGAGAGTGACTTAAAATAATCATGATAGTCAATGAAGTCGCTAAGCAAGAAAGCGGAGCAACGTTTTTTCAGAGCGTTGGTCAAGAAGACAAGAGGAGCATTAATGTCAGTGCCACGATGCTCGGGCTTGAAATCAATTATCTCACGAATGATGAAAAGGATATGCTTACGCCCTTTCTGAGGAGGGATAAATTTCTCAACTTTATCACTGAAGAAAATCACCCCGACCTTATCATTATTCTGAATAGAAGAGAAAGCGAGAGTGGCAGCAATCTCGGCAATAAACTCACGTTTCACTTCACCAACAGCACCAAAATCGCGGCTTCCGCTGACGTCGACAAGGAGCATGACCGTGAGTTCACGCTCCTCCTCATATACCTTTACGTATGGTTTGTTGTGGCGGGCGGTAACATTCCAGTCGATATCACGCACGTCGTCGCCGGGCTGATATTCCCTGACTTCAGAGAACATCATACCACGACCTTTGAAAGCAGTGTGGTACTCTCCGGCAAAAATATTATTGGAGAGCCCACGCGACTTTATTTCGATCTTGCGTACTTTCTTAAGAAGTTCCTTTGAATCCATTGTGCGTTGTGCGTATTGCGTTGTGCGTATTGCGAAAGATTAGGGGACTTGGACTTTGTCGAGTATGCGCGATATAATCTCGTCAGCTGAGATGTTGTTGGCTTCGGCTTCGTAAGTTAGGCCAATACGATGACGCATCACATCATGGCAAACAGCTCGAACGTCTTCAGGAATTACATATCCTCTACCCTGCAAGAATGCATAAGCACGAGAAGCGAGGGCGAGAGAAATAGAAGCACGAGGAGAAGCACCATACGCAATGATTCCATCGAGATCTTTGAGACCTGCAGCTTCCGGATTACGGGTAGCAAAAACGATATCTACAATATAGTTTTCGATTTTTTCATCTATATAAATCTCGCGCACGAGTTTTTGAATCTCAAGAACATCATGAGTAGACACAATCGCCTTAACTTCATCGAGAGCTCCACGAATATTCTGACGGATGATCAACTTTTCCTCCTGCTTATTAGGATAGCCTATGACCACTTTGAGAAGGAAACGGTCGGTCTGGGCTTCCGGAAGAGGATAAGTACCTTCCTGTTCGATAGGGTTCTGAGTAGCCATAACAAGGAATGGGCGGTCGAGAGGGAAAGTTTGTTCGCCGATTGTGACCTGACGCTCCTGCATTGCTTCGAGCAACGCACTCTGCACCTTAGCTGGCGCACGGTTGATCTCATCAGCGAGCACGAAATTAGCGAAAATCGGACCTTTCTTCACTTCAAACTGCTCTTTCTTCACACTATAGATAAGAGTACCTATTACGTCGGCAGGAAGAAGGTCTGGAGTGAACTGGATGCGAGAGTATTTTGCATCGACAAGATTTGCGAGAGTCTTAATTGCAAGAGTCTTGGCAAGACCCGGGACTCCTTCAAGAAGGACATGGCCATTGCAGAGGAGAGCTATGAGAAGAGAATCTACCAAATGCTTCTGACCAACGATGCGCTGATCCATACCGTTGCGGATCATGCTAAGGAAATTACTGTGGGCAGCGATTCGGTCGTTTAGTTCGCGAATATTAACTGTCTGTTCCATAAGGGCTTCAGTTGTTTTCAGTATAATTATTAATGATTTTACAGAGCTTCGAAAGGAACCTTTCAGAACCCCGATATGAATTTATTTGCAAAATTAACATTTTACTTTTGTATCATGTGCAAAAATACTGTTAAATAATACAAAATGAAGTTTTGTTGAGTTAATATAATAAGAAGAAATGCATAATGCATAATTAGCTACGATCATGCTAATTTTTAGGGACGCACGAGGAGTGCGTCCCTAAAAGGTGATTTGCAACGGAGTTTTACTGATTTGAGGTGAAAGCATTCCATCCTTGGGCTTTCAGGGGGAATTCCTGACCGTCGCGAGTGATCATTGCGCAGCCGAGTTCTGGAGCTGTGATATATCCTATCATTTTTACACCCTTAATGTTTTCGATGCGATCGTGTTCTGTCAAGGGGACTGTAAAGAGAAGCTCATAGTCTTCTCCACCATTCATGGCTGCGGTGATAAGGTTCATATTGAGTTCTTCAGCCATAAGAGCGGTCTGATAGTCGATGGGAATCTTGTCTTCATAGACACGGCAACCGGTGTTTGACTTCTTGCAGATGTGTAAAAGTTCGGAAGATAGACCGTCGCTGACATCCATCATAGAAGTAGGATGAATATCTTCTTTAGCAAGAGCTTCAATAATGTCGCGTCTTGCTTCCGGTTTTAACTGACGCTCAAGGATATACTCTTTTCCAGAGAAATCCGGTTGAAAATCTTTACCGGCATTTGCACTAACACGATTTTCACGCTCAAGGAGCTGAAGACCCATATAAGCAGCACCTAAATCGCCTGATACGCAGATGAGGTCGGTAGGCTTAGCACCATCGCGACGAATTTCCTTCCCTTTTTCGCATTCTCCGATACAAGTTATAGAAATAACGAGACCAGTCACAGAAGCAG
>JAIDTL010000160.1 GCA_029060725.1 Muribaculaceae bacterium
GGTTCCGGCTTTTCTTCCTTCGGCTCTGCCTTGACAGATGAACGACCGTCGGGGACAAAGAAACCTTCGGTCTTTTCGATTGTAGGTGCTTCATCTGCATCCTCACTGCTTTGGCGTAACTTCGCCTCCGCCTCCAACTGAGCATGGGCGATGTTCATCATCGCCTCATAGAAACCGTTGATGGGCGGATTGTCCTCCCAGTTGAGGGAACCGTATAGCTCCAGCTCCTTTTTGGACAGCTTACGAAATCTGGTAGGCTCGACCTTTACCTCCTGCTTTGGCTTCGGCTTGGGTGGCGCGGTCTGCTGCTGTCTCGGCTGGGTACGTTGGCGCGGTGCTTTCTCGATGGGTTCAAGCTCACCGAACAGATTGTAGGTGTATAGACGTGGGTCGGGATTGTTGGAGTAATCCGGCATACCGCTTGTGTCTATCTCCTCATCCTTCGGCGATTGGTCTTCTTCCGGAATCTCAGGAGTAAGATTTTCAACAGGATTTTCTTGTTTAGTCTCCGGTTTTACATCTGGTTGAGGTTCCGGCTCTGTTGATGAAGCAGGTTTCATGTGATTATCGGACTTAACAGCATCTTGGGTTTTCTGTCCGGGTGAAACCATCTCGACGACTTTCATCTGCTGGTGTAGATCATCTGTCCAATCACAGAGAGCAGTGCGTTTACCCGCATTCACGAGCTTGGGCAGATAAGTGTCAAGGGCATGTTTGGGAAAACCTGCAAGTTCAATTGCTCCGGCTTTCCCATTCATTCGTCTGACGAGGGTTATGTCCAGAATATCGGAAATCTCAATCGCGTCGTTGCCAAATGTTTCATAGAAATCGCCTACTTTGAAAAGAAGCAGTGCATCGGGATGTTCTTTCTTCAGTTCCTCATATTGCTTCATCAGCGGAGTCTGGACAATACCAGAAGCATTGCGTGTCTTTGCAGGAGCTTCCTTATTATCTTCTTTCTTTGGTTTCTCCTTCTTAGAATCGTCAGAAGAGTTAGCTTCAACCGACTTCCTTGTCGTACGTGTTTTCTTTTCCTTGGTGGTCTTCTGTTTTGGGTCTTCCAATTGTTCGCAGATTGCGACACGCTGACCTGCCCGGACAAGCTTGGGCAGATATGTGTCAAGTGCGTTTTGGGGAAATCCCGCCAGTTCTATCCGACTGTCAACGCCACTTTGCCGACGTGTCAGGGTGATACCCAGAATCTCAGATGCTTTAACTGCGTCCTTACCAAAACATTCATAGAAGTCTCCCACACGGAACAGCAGTACAGCATCAGGATGTTTCTTCTTCAGATCCTGATACTGTTTCAAAATAGGACCATTCTTCAGGTCTATTTTTGGAGGAAGAGTTTTGCCGTTTTCTGACTCAGTAGTCTGCTTCTGTGCGATACGATTGAATACGCCTTCAAGATTCCATATTTCTGACCTCACTGTCCCACGCTGAACCAACCTTCCATAGGGATCCTCGTCATAATATGGCTCGTCAGCGCCCCAGTCCATAAATGCGCCGTCAAGGTGTCTGCATATTTCCCTTGTGACAATATCCTGAATATTGTTGGTGTTAGCCACTACTTCTCCCGCATCCCTTGCCGTCGTAAGCGTGAACCTATTAAGAGTTCTGGGAGAGAACACCTCGATCCTATCCCTATCTATCTCCACGTCATAGTCTCCATAGCGATCAACATGAACGGTCAGTTTTTCAACAGGGTCTTCCTTTACGGATGAAGTAATTGTATCTACTGGCTTGATCGAATCGGACTTCTGATATTTGATTGCGTTTGATTCATAAAGATTCTTATCGAGACGTATACGCAACCACTCGTTAAGTGCATCTCGTAGCTCATGGGCGATTCCATTGACACCATCCTTATGAGTATAGTTAATCGCAGGTTTACCATACTGATCTGTACCGACCTTCGCATCGGTACAAATCACGTTCTGCGGAAACGCCTGAAAGAACTTGTTACCCGACACTTTTGTCTGACGATCTACAACCGACTGTATGAAAAATTCCTCTTCCTCCGACAATACTTTTTTCCCTGAATGTTTTTGAAGTATAATCAAATCACTTCCAACATCAGTCCCTGCATTTTCTGAGAAAGTATTATTTGGAAGTCGAATAGCCGTAACCAGATCAGCACGTTTCATCAACTCCATTCTTATAAATGGAGAAGCGGAGTTCATAACACCCTGAGAGGCTATAAAGGCTACCAGTCCTCCCTCACGCACTTGGTCGAGAGCTTTGAGAAAGAAATAATTGTGGATAGCCTTTGTCGCCTGTCGGTATGCAATCTCCTTGCTCGTGGCATACTTGGGGTCAGCCACTGCAAAATCTCCAAAAGGAATGTTTGAGCAGGCTACGTCGAAATATCCATTGAAATCGTCGTCAATTTTCTCAAAGCCTGTTATTTCTGTAGTAATAGATGGGTGCAACGCCTTCAATATCTTACCGGTCAAAATATCTTTCTCAAAAGCCAATGCCTCTGTACCGGGATAGTTTTCGTTTTTAAGGAAAGAGTCAATGAAGGCACCTTGACCCGCTGATGGCTCAAGAAATCTCCTTATCTCAACACCATTCCTTTTCAATGAGTCAGCGATGGCATCAACAATAGGAGCCGGAGTATAGAACGCTGAAAGAACAGACGTTTTCAGAGAGTCCATATACTGTGCAAACTCCCTTTCATCCTTAGAGTAGTCATGAATGAGTTGGCGTAATTCTACCGTTGGGACAAAAAGATCAATGTCTGATTTGCTCCACTTTGCGGCATCGGCAAGCTCGTTGGCATCGTTGAGAATACATTTCAGCCCTCCGAAACCAGCGTATTTCCGCAAAATCTCACGTTCCTCAGCAGTATGAGCCGTTCGCTTCTCAACACCGAGACGAAGGACGAGCCTTATAGCCTCGATGTTATCACGCATGGTCTGAAGACGGTTATAAGCCATAGCCGTCCAGAATGTCGGTAATCAATCCAAGCAGTTCATCTAACATGGGCTGGTGAGTCTCCCTTCCGAGGAAGTCCCCATTAATGGCATAGTGGTCAAGGATGTGATGGATTCCTTTGACTGTAAGGAGATGAATAGTGAAGTCCACCCAGTATTCTTCGGGAAGTCTGGTCCAGAGACTTTCCTCCACTATATTATATAATATGTCGTAACGCGATACATAGAGTCCCGCGAGGAGTGTTCGCATGGCAAGTTCCTGTGCTATTATTACGGATTTCCCTTCAAGGCGGAGTGCTGTGAATTTCTCGTATGTCTCGTTTACACGGGTTTCGATGAACTTACTGTCAGTTGCCTGCGGAAAGAAATGGTCACGCAGATGTCCGAGGAGGTAAGTACGGTAATAGTCCGCCTCCTTCATTTCAATGTTCTGTCTCATTTGGATATGGGGATTTTAGTGGTCTCCCGGCGTCTCCCGACGTGTGATGGTGTGTGCTGATAGAAAAAGGACACCGGGTATCCCTCCCGATGTCCGACCACTAAATCCACGTCAAAAAATGAAACAAAACATTATGACGTTGAATTCAGTGCAAAGATAATAAATCTTTCGGACACAGGAGGAATGTATTGGGTTAATATATGTGGTTTTCAGTTATTCTTCTCTTATTTTGTGATATTATGACGCTTCTTGCCTTTGCCACGACGGTATCTGACATCCGCACCAAGAGCCTCGATAACTCTCTTTACGATGAGGTTGTAGAGTAGTTCCTCGTCCCGGCTGAGGTCTGTGGGGTGCAGTCCGGAGGTGACGATACCCATACCGTTGTACTCGGATTCGCCCAGACGGAAGTTGTGTCGGTTGGAGGGTATGCAGCTCTTGATGCTCTTGCCCCACCTGACGTTATGGCGGAGGACTTTCAGATTCTCCTTCATCAGCCGGCATACACCGCCGGGGATGGTGTTCTGGAACGCAGCGGGATATGAGATGAGTTTTTTCGCATAGAGTCTGTATGCGGTCGATACAGTTTTCTTGTGGTCGAAGTCAAATTCTACGGCGGCTTCCACAAGGAGGGAGGAAAGGTTGAACAACGGTCTGGTCTCGATAACCTTGGTTACAGTGTTATCATCGCTTTCATATACTCCCAGGACTTGAGTCTCTACGATTTCAGCGGTGATGTCGGCGACCTCTTCTGAGGATACTTCCTCAACAACAGTCGCACCTTTAAGGGGCAGCGAGGATTTTGACTCTCGGACGATACGGTTGAAGATGGATTCCTCCAGCCAGTTCTCGTATGCCTTGCGGTCTGCAGGCCCGTGCATCACTCCGTGGCGGATCGCTCCTTTCGTGAGCATCGGGAGCCATGCGCGTCTTACCTCTACGGGAGTTGCGATGAAGTAGTAGAGGCTGAGGAAGTCGAGGTCTCCGTCGATGTCAGGATCCATAGCGTTGACAACTGTCCGGCTCATTTCCCAGAGTGCCTTGATTGTGGCGAGCTGGCGGCTGTCCTGTTCGCTCTTGTTGAATCCGAGCAGTTCATCATAGTTGCGCATGGCGAACTTGAAGTTGTGGGCGAACATGAGTCTTGCGCCCATAGAGGTGGACAGTACAAATCTCTCATCGAGTGAGAATGTGGCTTCGATAAGCGAGCCTCCGGTCCAAGTCACGGCGTAGCCGTTACCTACATAGTAGCCGTCGCATTTGTTGTTCGCTCCGATGGCTTTGGCGATGGTATCTGCGGTCAGCTGATGTGCAGCCACTACAGTTATGAGGTTCTTCTGTTTCATTTTATGACAGTTTTTAGGGTTGATAATTATTTTTTGGATTAAGTGGTCTTTTTGTTGAATAGCTTTCGGGAGTTCCGGACCTCCCGGCGGCTGTTCTATTTTTTAAGTGTGGATATTACATTTTGGGTCCTTTCGGCTTACGCTGCTGCTTCTCCTGTGCCTCGTTCTTCGGAGCGGTCTGATATTTCTGGAGAGGTTCGGCGACATACTTTGTCGCCTCGTTTGTCAGACCGTCGTTATTGACAGCTTTCTGTGTGCGACTCTCCTCGGCTACCTTGACACGTGGATCTGTGAACGAAGTGACAGGACGTTGTTTCTCCGGATTAAACTGGAGATAGATGGTGCAGGGCTGTCCCTTCTTGTCAATCATGTTAGTCATTTCTACGACCTTCCCGGCTACATAATCAGCCTGCTGTTGGGGAGTCATGGGAACTTTCGCCCATTTACTGATTGGCTTTATCTTCCCGTCATTGGTTATCCAAGAGTTTTTCTCCTGTCCCTGATTTTGAGATTCCCCCTGTTGTTGGTTTTGCTCTTGTGACATCCGTCTTGCTCCACCGGGAACAAACTCCACACCTTTACGGTCTGCCGATACCTGTAGGACCACATTGTATGTCTTACCGGTCTTATCGGAAATCTGCATAGGGGGCAGAGCTTTTCCTTCTTTAAGTTGCATGACTTCTGCCATCGTAAGTTTCGTAGTCCCGATTGTGTCCTTGATGAACACTGATTTAACCGGAACAGAGACTATCTCATTTGTAAGGCGATCAATACTAACATAGGAAGGAACTTTCTCTCCCGTTGCCTTATCAGTCAGTTCAACCACCTTCCCGAGATTCCCTGTCTCTTTCAGAGCTGCCTTATCCTCCTTTGTGAACTTGTAGCCTTCAAATTCCTGGTCGAGCTTAGGCTCCTTGTGGATGAAGTGTGGTACCAATTTGATGTTGCCATCAGCATCCTTATTGAATGAAAGACGTGCATCAATAGGGAACTTCTCACCTCCGAACGTTGGGGTAACGGTTACCAACTTTGACTTGCGGTTGTACAGCATCTCCTTCAGGTCTCCGCTCTTTTCGAGTTCAGCGCGGTCTATGCCCCATTTCTCTTTGAGGCTGTCCCAGTTGATCTTGCTCTCGTCGATTGCGGTGTGCTTGACTTCCTTCTGTTCGTTCTCTCCGGTCGGAGACTGTGTTTCCGCCGGAGCGGTCTGCTGAGCTGTATCGGTCTTTTGTTGCGGTGCTTCCTCCTGCTTTTGTGCCGTCAGTGGAACTTCAACTTTTGAATTCTTCAGGAAAGCGGCATATTTGTCCGGCTCTTTCAGAAAGTCATCCAATGCACGGCCCAAGCTGTCAAATTTGTCTGCCTGCACTTTGAAGAATCCGAAGGTTGAGGGATTCTTACATTGTCGGACAAAGTTTGAGAGGAATGCTTCAATCGGATTCTGACCTTTAGAGAATTTAATGAGGTCTGAGAGTTTCGCCGATTTCACATCGGACATCTTGGGTGTGCCGTCTTTGTTTAGTCCGGTCACTGCGCCTACCTTGCCGGTCTCGTTGTTCCGGGCGATAAGCACTTCTTCTTGATTCAGGTCTTGTGCCATAAATTAAAAATGTTTTAAGGGATTAGAAACTTGTGCCGTTGCCGACACGATAACTATTATATTGGTAAGTGTGTGTCATGCTCTTTCGCTTGCGAACAGCTCTATTATATCTGCCTTGCGATATCGTATCATACAGTTCTTTCCGGAGCCACTTCTTGTGTATGCTATCCTGCCTTCCTTTCGGTGGTTGTACATGGTACGTCTTGATACATGGTATCTGTCGCATACCTGTGTCTCAGTCCATGTATCCTCTTCAGGATCAAGAATCCCGAATCCTTGAAAGGCATCCATCACTGTCTTGGCCACTACTTCGATCTTTGTGTCCACTCCCTGCTTCATGGCGATCATCTCTGCCTTGAGTTCATTGAGCATCTGGCTCAGTATCCTGAATTCTGTCGATGTCATACCAATGTGTCTTTAGAGAGGTTAAACTTAGTGGATTTCTCACGGATTGCAATGCCTGTATGGATATTGCCAGACCTTAATGCGTTTGGATATGTCAGCGTTTGTGTTTTCATTTTCTTTTTAGATTAAGTTTTTGTTTACGCTGCAAAGTTCGCTATTTCGCAAAAGGTAACTTAGGAACTTCCTCAGGTAGTTCCCTGTTTTTTTAAGATTCATTAAGATTTGAAGATATGAGGATAGTAGTCTCTAAAAGAGCGTATAATCCCTGCTACCAATCTTTTAAGCGGATTGGATACCTCAAAAAATAATTTTCTAAAAAATTAGGGATAATGACACATACAGAAAATGAGGAACATTAATCACGAACTATTACATCCTAGGGTAACCATCAGGGAAATATGTATTCCCTTCATTGGAGCTCCGCATTTAGAACGATAAACCTGTCGGCTGATTTCAACGTTCAAATCGGACCTTCAAGGATATTTCCATTCTCGCTGTCTGCGTCGGTTTTACTTAAAAACAACCGATGTATAGGTCTTTGTTTACTACAATTTTCCATGTTGGGAAATGTTGGGAAATATTGTGGAAAAGTTGGGAAAGAACTGATAATCAGCAATCCTTTTTGTAAATACTCTTGTTACACGTTCATAAAAGGAACACCTTATACCATACAATCGGTACATGGTGTTTTACGACAAGACAAAGGTTGAAAAGCGAATAGTCCGGAATATCGCAGATAATCCTTTTTCTCAAAAAATCACCCACTAAACTCCACATTAATATGAAAAAACAATCTACACCCCTCACAGATGGAGAGATGCTAAAGAGGATTCTCTCCATTGTTGAGACTCACTTCAAATCTCCTCCCCGACAATCAAAGACATATGTGTACGACAACAAATCTTTAATGGCACTTCTAAACATCAAAGATAAGTACCTAAAGAAACTACGTGACAATGGCTATCTTGGCTATTCAAGAGAAGGAGACAAGTATTGGTATACACAGGAAGATGTGGATAGATTCTTATCTCGGTTTCATTATATACCTTTTGCTAGTAACAAAGATCTTCCTATGCTTTAAAAAAATCCAGTTATCTTCTGCTTTGAGATAACTGGATTTTATTTGTATTCGACTCCGTTATAGAATTCTAACTTAGAATGATTCAACTTTGTATGAAATAATATAAACCAAATGTTTAGATGATAAATAGTATTTTAAAATTGTTATTATAAAATAAACAGAATCAGTTTAACAACATTAGCGATTTCAGAAACAATGACACCAGATATAAAGAACGATTTTAGTGGAATCCCTTCAATGGCAGGATTTTTGTATCAAATATTATATTATTTGAAAACATTGCTGTCATTGAAGCCAGACGAGGAGGTTTCATTGGAACTATATGATGACGTTGCGTTGGAGAGTTCTGAGGCGATTACATACTTTCAGCTTAAACATACTACTTCTGGTATCTCTAAAAATCTTACAAAACGAGACAGTGATCTTTGGAAAACGCTTTATATCTGGGTAAAGATTATTCAAAGTAAGGGAACATTAGAAGAACAGAAAAAATGGATATCAAAGTCAAAATTTGTTCTTGTAACGAGTAAGAAGACCGAAACTAATGAGTTGGTTAATCTTATTCAACAGTATATATCCACCGACAATAACGATGGTAATTGGACCAAAATAGAGAAGTTTATTTCTGAACAAGCAAATAAAAAGAAAATATCGAAGAAGGAACTGGAAGATTGTGATCAAAATAACGGAAAAGAAGATCAAATTACAAAAGTCAGTTTTTATGCTGATGTATTAGATAAATTTGAATTAAAAAGAGAATTAATAACTACCACAGAGGTTATTACACAAGATGTAAAAGGAATCTATAAAGAAATATCCGACATTCTTAGATATGGTAACCATATACAAGAAAGTAGGATACATTCTTTAATTGAGGTCTTGCTGGGTAGATTAGAGACTTCATTTAAAGATACGATTCTAAAAGGGAACCCTAGTAGATACTCAGGCAAAAGTTTTGATGAATACTTTGGTCCCATTTTTAGACGATTTCTTCGTCAAAAATTTGTTACAATGCCATTGAAAGTGACAGATCCAGACAAATACTTATCGTCTACATTTATCAAACAGCTGTCAGATATCGGAGATCATGCAGTTCAAGAACCAAAAATTGTAAGCACAATAACACAAAGATTAAGTTTTGAAAATGATTATAATATTTCAAAACAAGATATATCATTGGATGAACAGCAAACATTCGAACAAGACATTCACTTAAATTGGGAGAATCATTTCGAATATTATAATGGTTCCATATCTGATTTGACTTCTGAACAAGATATAAAAAAATCAGCGAAGGATATATTGTATCAAATACGGAACTCTAAAGTAAACTTTGTAGGAGAACCTTTATCTAACGAATCCGTATATGGTTGTTATTATTATTTCTCTGATGGAGAACATCCAACTATTGGATGGAGATCAGATTGGAAAGATAAGTATAACGGAGAAGATTTTAGAAAAAAATGGACTATAGATTAAATAATGAGGCCTTAATAGCCTGTTGTATTTCACCATTGATTGAAAGAAGGTCGTTAACAGTCGCTCAGATAACGCTTGTTCTTACAATCTTACTTAATGATAGTATACGACATATTATTTTGACAACTCCCAGAATAGTGATTGATAATAAGAAACTTAATAAGATAAGTTTAAGTTACCAAGAGTTATTGCCTTATATCATGAACTCATTGGTACTGCTAATCCAAAGTGGATGTATAATCATAGAGCAGGATGCTATTAAAAAGCTTCCACTGAACTCTCATCTAAGCGAAGTTATAGAAGATAGATCGGTTGGTAGACTAAGGGACATATTGAACGATATGGAAGCTGTGTTGGATCGAATCTGTTCTTATGAAATATCTACATTATATAAAGAACTAAATATCAGTCTATGAATTTCTATATAAAAAAACTAAAACTATGGTTTAAAACCCATCGTCAACCTATAACCTATGAGTTTGAACCTGATAAAGTAAATGTCATTACAGGGAACTCGTCAACAGGAAAGTCATCTATCCTGCGAATAATAGATTATTGTCTATTCTCTCCTGAATCAAGCATAGTTGAAGATGTCATCAATCAGAATGTGCAATGGTATGGGCTTATTTTTCATCTTGATGGCCATGATTATGCTGTTGCTCGTACAGCTCCATTCTCAGGGACGATAACTAAAGAAATATATTGGAAAGAGGATTGTGATGACTTTTCAGATGCATATCCGGTACCTGATTCTAATATCAGTCGGATTGAGTTAGAACAATGGATGGATGAAAAATTCCATGTGTCTGGAATTGAAGTTGAGGATAAAAAGAAAACCTATAAAATTCATTTCCGTCATATGATGATGTTATCATATTTGACAGAGGATATTATTGCGACCTTGAATACCTACTTTGATACCAATTTCTTTGGGGAAAGGGAGTATTTCCGTTATCTACCTAATATTCTCCAAGTAGGCCTTGGTATGGATGCTTTTTCCGTTAAGGATCTAGAACATACCAAAGAAACATTAATAAATAAAATAAAAAGAGAGGAAACAAAGAAAAAGAAAGATATTGAAAATGAAAAAAAGTATTTGCAGAAACTTTCTGCTATAGTAGAAGAAGCCAAATCTTTGGGGGTGATTACTTCTGTACCAGAAGTTGGTAAAGAAGTAGAGACGGTATTTGATGGTATTGGAAGACTTAGGAATGAGGTCAATAGAATTAAAAGAGAAAGGACCCGATTAGGCGAGATAGATTCCCGTTACGTAGAACTTCATGATATTCGAAAACAAATCAGAGATTTAAATTCTTTAAGAAGAGAATATTCAAGAAGTTGTAAATATGCTCAAACCGTAAAGGAATCCATTACTCCAATGGAGTTTCTGATAAATAATCTGGATGTGCATATCTTGTCTGATGAGACTGTTATGCTATACAAGTCTTTAGAAAAGGCTTTTCGGGATATTGAAAATATAAACTTTAAAGTTGATGAACTTCCATCAGATTTTCAGAAACGTTATGTTACTCTTCAACAACAAGAATCGAATATTTTAAAAAGAATTGAATGTCTTGAAAACTCATATAAGATAATGCTTAATCCTGAGGTACTTATGGCTGCGTTTGAATTAGATGCTAGACTAAAAGTGCTTGAACGCAAACCTGCTACATATGTTGGTGATATTAAAGTAGCTTGTACCAAGGATGATCTGAAAGAGCTTAGCTGTCAAATAGAAAATCTAAAAAATCAAAATGATCTGGCAATAAAAGAGTTAAATCTGAATATCCAAACATACTATGATATTCAAGACGGAATGTCAGATTCTTATAGAAACTGTGATGTTTCGTTTGATTTAGATAATGCTACTTTAAGAGTACGTAAAAAAGAAGAATACGCCTATATAAGAAATGTAGGTAGTAAATCTAATTATATGTTTCTCCATTTGTGCTTTTTTCTTGGATTGCACGAATTCATATCGTCTCGTAAAAATAAGAGGGTTCCAAATTTTCTTTTCATAGACCAGCCAAGTATCCCATATTTTGGTCACAGGGAGAGTAATGTGTTATCGAATAATAAAGATATGTATGTAAGTTCGAAAGATGACGAATCTAAACTGAAAGCGGCATTTAAACTTATTGATAATTTTATGAGTCAAAATATCAATAAGGATAAGGATGAGCATTTTCAGATAATAATGGTAGAACATGCAGATCCAGAATATTGGAAAGATCTTCCATATTTTGTTACAAGATATGTGTTTACTGAAGATAAGGATTATGGACTTATACCTAAGTATATCGCGCAGTAATGAAAAATATTAATATATTAACACTGGATGCTGTTTCAATACAGGTAGTGGGCAATAAAACTTTAGCAGAAGGAATATCTTATGCTAGTCAATTGTCACATCTTGGACAATCAGAGGAGTTCATGAAAGAAATGATTGATAAGAACTTTGATTTCATAAGTAAAAAGCATTTCACTTATATTGAGTCAATAGATTTAAATCCTACATATAATTTTATAAAGAGGATATTCAATAATCGCGAGAACTTCTTAAAGCAATCAAATAATCTAGCTGCTTATCTTTATGAGCAAAGTATTCATCCGAATATTAAATGTGGTGAGTTTTATGTTATTTTAGCCACTTGCGAATACATGGGAGAGGTACATGAGTGTGTGATTCTTCTTAAGAATGAGAGGAAGGAACCATTTTTGTCATTCGAAAGTAATGGTTCGGTAATCAATGTCAAGACAAATTATGGGATGGGAATTAAGAATCTGGATAAGGGCTGTATTGTAATAAACAAAGACGAGCTGAGTGGTTATGTAGTATATACAGTTGATAAGACCAATTATGGAGCAGATGCGCATTATTGGATTGAAAGTTTTTTGCATGTCGAGGACTCTAAAGATGATAGCTACAATAATTCTTTAAAGATGCTGAGTGCTTGTACTTCATTTGTTCGAGAACTTAAAAAAACAGAAAATGATATAGAATGTGCAAAAATAGCCTCAACGATGAATGATATCTTTAGCTCAGGCATCAGTATTGATAAGCAAACTTTAATAGAAAAGACTTGTCATAATGATAAGCATAAAGAACTTTTAAGAGGTCTCCTTAAGGTAGTAGGAGCAGATGATGGATCTTTTCCCGAAACTATCCATCCTGAGTTAAATGCGATTAAACGTAGAAGTCTAACTAAGCTTAATACCATTAAACTTGGGAATGACTTTGAACTGAAAATATTAAATCCAGAAGGAACTATAGTTACCGGGAAGGATGATATAACAGGTATGAGATATACTACATTGTTCTATAAATGATGCTGAATTTACGTATGAAAATGGGAGTTTGTTTGGCCAATGTTTGGCCAGTAAAATATAGATTTTTTTGACCAATCGCCTCAGACCGCCTCAGATGGTCTGGTTTGTTTGGCTAAATTACATGCAAAATTAGTTAAGTGGTTGATTGTTAGTATATATAATATTCTTCAACGAAGAGGAATATTGATCGCTTACGAGGAGTCAAATAGAAGATAATCAATCGGATAAACAAATTTGCATTGTTTATCCGATTGATTTTCTTGGTATTTTGGCCAAACAAATACAAACATATAATTTATTGAAAATCAACAATGCTTATTTTTAGTCCATTCAATAATTCTGGATTTGTTTGTATATAATTCATGCCGTTTTCAGACATGTGTGAGTATCGGTAACCCGTATCTCCTTGATAATATGGAGTGATTTCCGGAGAATATATTTCGGAGTGGAGGATTAGTATTTCAGACAGGTTCGATATCTTCGATTTCAGGGGCCAATTCAAGCAGAGTCTTGCCGTCTATCTTGAGGTTTTCTACGAGAGCCATAGGGCTATCGAAAACTTCCTTTCGCTCTGTAAAGTGACTGTCGGAAATTACACCTTCACCTGAATTAAGCAGATAGTATGTATGGTCGTTGTATGTTAACTCAACATCGTATCCCGCGATACAATAGTCGTAGAGTAGCACCCCGAGGGCTTTGCAAGAATAGCCCTCGTAAGAATCGCCATACATTTTCTTATTTGGAGGGTATTTGCTATTGAAAGGAAACCCAAAGAGGTCATAGCCAACATAATCACGAGGGTCGTTCTCCTTGGTAATATAAATTTTATTTTCCATAATTTCTGACTCTTTCTAAAATAGATTTCTTTTCTGCATCAAGTGCATAAGTTTCACTTTCTGGGAAGCCATTCCTATTAGTTATTGTTTTAGTATGTCCATTTTCACAGGGATGATAGTGTTCACCAAGGCCATTGTGTTCACGCGTATGTATTTCCCATATCTTTTTTCCATCCGGACCATATTTAGCAATTGCCTGTACATCATTACCTTTTTTGTTAAAGGTAGCATATGTGCGATTAGGGGTATGACTTTCTTCTGGAAGTTTGACAGAATCCTTAGAATTCTTTTTTTGAACAATCTGTATTTCTCCTATTGTGCCAGTGGTATTCCATTTACGTCCCAACTCCGAATAAAGGCTTCCATTACTATGAGATCCGTTTGCGCCCATTGCGAAGATTTTTAAGGTTTATATTCTCGAAATAGACACTTATATCCTCTCTTTCATCAGGCATTTTGTCTCCATAGCGAATAATGAGGACTGGTTCAAGCACTCTCAATGCCTCCTCGTAACCTTTTCTCCATAAATATTTGGCAGCATGGTTTCCTTTTATTCCAGTACAGTTTATAGCAATAACCGAATGTCTTGGAATCCCAATAAAGGCGTATGAATAGCTTGTAGGGTCAGACCAGGTAACATTGGGTATCATGCGTACTCCCTGAGATTGATAGAATGCCGTCAAAGCCATATTCCACCAATGGTTATGAAAGTTGACGAACTTGTTCATTCCAATCTTTTGCGAAAAGTCCGGTCCCACCACGCACGCGAATCTTTTTAGGGGTTCAATGTATCGTTTGGGATTATGAAGAATCCGTGCGAAGTTTATGTCTGGCTCATAGAATACCACTACTAAGTCCTTATTGGATTTGTATAGAGCCTTGCTGAAAGGTATAGCAATGTTTGGTAACTCAAAAGGGTTAACTTTATGAACTTTAGGCATAGGAAAGGGAGCTGTGGAATCTATAAATTCCACATGATTTAATATATCCTGCTTATTCAGGATAAGGTCAGCAGTACGTGAACTTGATTTTTTACGTTGCTTATTTTTATTCAGGGAATTTTGTAGCAGATTATTTCCCATCTCATCTATGATGAGGGAATTGAAACTTGCTTGCTTTCTTTTTAAGAATAAAGTCTCTTTTTGAGGTCTATGCTTATTTTCGTGGATCATGCCATATTGTTGTTTGTTATGAAGTTTTGATTGATGTTATGAAGGTCACGTAATTGTTTTAACACTGCAAAATTACTAAATAAAAATCATTCGTGCCCCTTATCCTGCGAAAAGTATGACACCATTGTTATGAGTGTTTGCGCTTTTAATAGTATGAGAATATTTATTTGACCAATGTTTGGCCGTTAAAGCATCGTTTTTTTTGACCCATCGCCTCAAATCGTCTCAGATGGTCAAATTTGTTTGGCTAAATTACATGCAAAATTAGTTAAATAGTTGATTATTAGTCAATATAATATTCTTCAACGAGGAGGAATATTGATCGCTTACGAGGAGTCAAATAAAAGATAATCAATCGGATAAATAATGAAAATTTGTTTGTCCGATTGATTTGTTTGTATTTTCAGACATTTGTGAGTATATTCTATTTTTTGATCAGGATAAGGGGCATTCTTCATTAAAAAGCATTAACTTTGCGATATGAAACAGAGAAATATAAGATTAGAGACGGATGATGGTCAAGAAGTTGATGCTGTGGCTCCGACTATTTTGTCTGTGAGTAGAGCAACGGATATTCCTGCGTTTTACACTCAATGGTTTTTCAATAGGCTGGCAAAAGGTTACTGTCGTTGGCGCAACCCCTTCAATGGAACTGACAGTTATGTTTCTTTTCGAAATGTACATTTTATTGTATTCTGGTCAAAGAATCCGGCACCGATTATTCCATATCTCCCAATTCTTAAAGAAAAAGGTATAAATTGTTATTTCCAATACACTCTCAATGACTATGAAGCGGAAGAACTGGAGCCAAATGTGCCCATTCTAAGCGAACGAATAAAGACTTTTCGAGTGTTGAGTCGTATCTTGGGCAAGAGCGGTGTGGTATGGCGCTTTGATCCGATGATATTGACTGATAGGATTTCTTTAGACGATCTCATATTAAAAATAGAGCACCTCGGACAACAGCTGTATGGCTATACAGATACTTTGGTTTTCAGCTTCGCTGATATTTCTTCATATAGAAAAGTCAGTTCAAATCTTATGCGACATGGCATACGCTATAAGGAATGGACAGAAGAGCTTATGCTTGACTTTGCAGAAAGACTTAATGTCTTAAATGATCGTATGGGCTGGAATTTTAATTTGAAGACTTGTGCCGAAAGAATCAGTCTGGAAGAATTAAATATCTGGCACAGTCGATGTATCGATCAGGAACGCATCGCAAAGATTGCCTGGCAAGATGAGAAATTGATGGAGCATATTGGTATGAAAGTGGAAAATAGGATCAGCAACATATTTGATGAGGCCAATATTATTCCTCAAGGGGCAATAGAATTGGATGAAAACCATTACGCACTTTCAACAAAAAGAAAAAAAGATACAGGTCAGCGTAAATTATGTGGATGCTTTCCGGCAAAAGATATCGGTCAGTACAATACTTGTCCACATGGCTGTCTGTATTGCTACGCTAATTTATCTCCAGAAATAGCCTTGCGCAATTCATCCCAACATAGAATAGACTCCGACATTTTAATCTAAAGTTATGCTAAAATTATTTAGTTTTGACAGGCTGCTTGAACAAGCAACCAGGCGTTTTCAGTCATTACCTGAATCTATTCAAAGAGAGCTCAAGGAATCTTTAGAGAATGGAAAGGGAATCTTAAGGCAAAGAGATCAGATGGATGCTTATTTACATTTCTATGGAGAAATCCACAGACAAAAATTATTGAGAGCGTTCAAGCACTTACCTGAATCTTTACATAATAGAAATATATCCGTTATTGACTGGGGTTGCGGCCAAGGTTTGGCATCGATGATATTTAGTGATTATATGGAGAAAGAACAATTGAGTCTAAACACGATAACCGATCTTTCTCTTATTGATCCATCAAAGATTTGTCTCAATAGGGCAATTGGATTTTTAGAATGGATTATTCCTAAAACATGGATCTCGACTATCGTAGCTCAAGAACAAGCTATTCATCCGGATGATCTCTGTATTCAAGAGGATTATGTCATTCATTTATTGTCAAATGTGGTAGATATGCCGTAGTTTTCCGGGGATGGTATTCTAAGGGTTTTAAATGCTAACAAAAAATCATATCATGTGATAGTAATGGTGAGCTCGTTTTATCCAGAAGAAGGAAGAGGGAAGAGGATGGATATTTTTGCAGAGCGATTGAAAGGTTTCAAACAAGTATATTCTTTCAGAAACATAGAGAAGATTGGAAAGAAGATTATAGCTGCCAGATAAGAATCTACGATAATGCTAACTACTGAAGATAAACATATTTGTATGTCATATGCCTGTTTAGTTTTTAAGGTATTAAATATACAATTTGCTTAGCTTTTATAGAACAAGACACTCTAATAGCGTGTGAGTATTTGTTTGTCCAATGTTTGGCCGGTAAAGCATCGGTTTTTTTGACCAATCGCCTCAGACCGTCTCAAATGGTCTAGTTTGTTTGGCTAAATTACATGCAAAATTAGTTAAGTAGTTGATTATTAGTCAATATAATTTTCTTCAACGAAGAAGAGTATTGACAGAACATCTATTGCTTAAGTCATTGTAATTTTTAAATTTACATAAAAATCCATCTCAAATTTGGGGTGGATTTTTTTGTCTTATGACCGTATTTGTATTCAGGCTACATTCTTCAGATGGACCGGATGTTTCTGAGTTTACATATATTGGAAGGGGGACGGCCCGCATCAAGCTCCGTTTTCATAAAATCCATGTCAGCAGCGACATGAGCAAAGAACTGACGGTAGCCTCTGCACAAGCAGTTTAAGCCGAGTTCTCCATAACGATCGTTGACAAGACGGTTTTTGGGGCACTCTCCGTGACAGGCAAAAAGCCATCGACACTCCCTGCACTCCCGAGGCAAGGATGATTCTTTTGACCACCCGAATCGCAGCTGCTTCTCGCCATAGAGCATTTCCGAAAGCGGACGTTCAAGAATATTACCCAACTTATATTCGGGTCGCACGAAATGGTCGCAGCAATACACGGAGCCGTCAGCCTCCACAACCGGAGCCAGCCCACATGTTGCCGACATAGAACACACACCCGGAGCCACACCTGCCCAATTGGCCAACGTAGCATCAAACAACTGTACAAACAGCTTGCCTACATCCTGCTTCACCCACTCATCATAGAGTGAGCAAAGGAACGTGCCCCATTGGTCAGCCGAAATAGAACGGTCAGGCTTGTCAGGTTCCACCACCGGCGTGAATTGCAGGAACTCGCATCCGATGTCACGAAAAAAGTGATAGAAAGCTTTCGGATATTCCACATTTACAGCATTGACCGTTGCCATAGCATTCCATTCCACGCCGTGCCGTTGCAGCAACCGGATGCCACGCATGACATCATTCCACGTTGAGATTCCCCCCGATGAGCGTCGACAGGCATCATGTAGCGGCTGAGGTCCATCAATTGAAATGCCAACAAGGAAACCATTGTCGCGCAGGAATTCACACCACTCGTCAGTAAGCAGCGTGCCGTTTGTCTGCAAGCAGTTGTCTATCCGATGGCCACCTGCATATCTACGTTGCAGTTCAAGTGCCTTTCGGTAAAAGCCAAGAGGCTTAAGCAGAGGCTCTCCACCATGCCAAGTGAAGAGTACTTGCGCAGTATTTTGTGACGCAATATATTGCCGGATAAACTCTTCCAGCAATCGCTCATCCATCACCGTCCTACTACCTTTTTTAAGATAGTAGCAGTAGTCGCAGCCCAAATTGCAACTGGAGCCTACCGGCTTCAGCATGGTATACATCGGGCGTCCAAAGGGCTCTCCGACGATGTCATTCATTGTCTATGGGATAGTTGGGGCTGGGCGTACGTAGCCGGTGCATCATCTGATCCAGTTCCTTTACAACGTCGGGATGCTCTGCAGCCAGATTATGCTCCTCCGACGGATCCTCCTTTATACGGTACAGCTCAAGCGGAGCATCCTTTTTCACCGTCACGCACTTCCATCCTCCGTATCGTATGGCCCGTTGCTTGCCGGGAAACTCCCAATAGAGCGGACGGTTGTCTGTATCAATGTCCTGTCCGAAGAATAATGGTGATATATCCATTCCGTTAGTGTCCGAGGGCACAGCATCGTCACTCCCTGCCAGTCGCGCCAACGTAGGCATAAAATCGGCGAAATATACCAGGTTGTCAATCTGTCGGGCAGGAACACGCCCCGGTTGGTTGACGATCAAAGGCACACGGATACCCCCTTCGTAAAGCTGCCCCTTGCGCCCTTTCAGCCCGGCTCCGCAGTTCAGCTCCTTCAGCGGAGCCATTACGGCAGCCCCATTGTCAGAGGCAAAGATTACTATTGTGTTCTCGCGCAGTCCCAAGGCATCAAGTGCGCCTAAAAGCCGGCCTATGTTATAGTCCATGTGGGTCACCAATGCGGCATACCGCTTAGTGCTGATCGACCATTCGCCTTGTTCGTCATACCATGAAGTATCGTCAATATTGTATGGCTCATGGGGTGCATCGTAACCAAGGAAAAGGAAAAACGGATTGTCCTTGTTACGATGTATAAAAGCAATGGCGTCGTCGGTGGAAATCTCTGTGTTGTGGCGCACATGGGCATCGTGTTCGTTCTCACGAATGTTTATCAGGCTGTCGCCGTGCAGGCGGTAATAGGGATAGTAATATGGCGAATTGCTGTGTACGGTGGCAATGGTCCAGCCGTAGAACTCATCGAAACCGCGGTGGTTAGGCGACGCACCCGTGTCGTAGCCATCCAGATGCCATTTGTTGACAAGACAGGTACGGTAGCCTGCCGCCCCGACGACGTGGCCCAACGTAACATCTTCCGGCAGCAGATTGGCACGTCTCACTATTGTAGTGTCTCCGTTTGTCTGGATTTTTAGTCCTGTCATGCCCCCCGCATAGCACTGGTTGTCACGAATACGAGTGTTGCCACTGTTCTTGCCGGTCATCAGAGAGCAGCGCGACGGAGAGCTGATGCCACTGCCTGCGTATGCCTGTGTAAAACTTGTGCCTGTGGCAGCCAGCCGGTCTATATTAGGTGTCCGGATATATTTATTGCCATAGCAGGCCAAGTCGCCGTATCCCATATCGTCGGCAAGTATAAATATGATGTTTGGCCGCTCGGGCGTAGCCTTTTGCTGTTGTAAATCTGCTGCCTGTGCCTGCTGCGCCAACAGGACTCCAACAGCCATTAAAAAATTCTTCATTCAGAATATATACTTTAAGCCAAGCGTTCAGGACTCCTCCACCACATCCCGGTTCTCAGTTATTGGTAGTAGTTCGATCAGCTCTTTTTATTTAGATTGCAAATATAGTAATTAATCATCATTTATCCAAATAAATAATAAACTCCCTGAATATATGACCGATAGACAACACTATGATAAAATAACTACACTTCTTTCAGCACTTAAAAGGAGGTACATTCTTATATATGACGGTAAATATTGGCTGTTTGTGAAGTGACCACTTCACAAACAAAAAATGTAAAACTCACAAATAAAGATTATTATTTTTCTAAAACTTAGACAGTTATAAATTTGTTAATTCACAAATATATTAATTATTCACAAATTGCGACATATTATGTCGCAATTTGATTATATTCCATATTGTTGAAAATTGTAGTTCTTATATAAATCATTTAAGTTTCACTTGTTCTTGTATGTTGAATTGCAATCCCTTAGCGCAGGAACTGCGCTTGTTCTCTGCGTACTCTGGGCGATGCGTAGCAGCCCGCAATCATTGCGATCTTGCCAAAACCAAGTCGCGAAGCTATGATAGATCGTTAATCGTTCAGAGTTAATAGTTTCTCAGCGAGCCCTTTGCGCCTTTGCGATAATAAAAAGAGCCTGCGAAAGTTAAGTAAATCAAAAAATCTCCCATTTTCTGTGAAATAAGTTATTACTAATTCGTTAAATTAAGAAATAATTATTAACTTTGCGAATGATAAACATCTTCAAGGGTTTACATCAACAATATCCAACATATTCAGTAAAAAGTAATGGACCGCACAAATTTAATAAATAAATATTCTCGTTTTGATACCCCTGACATTACAGAGCGTATTGCAGAAGAAATCAATAAATACATAGAATATGATGGGATAGAATATCTTCCTGGCAAGGAAATTCATGGTCGGCATACGGGATACCTTGACATTTCCTCTGGAGGATTCCGGAATGTATATGATTTCCTATGTCCGGTATTGGACTTGTGTCGGGTTGATCGTAATGGAATCGTTTCCGCTGATATTAGGAAAATAGAAAAACACTTGGACATTTGGAGGACTTCTATCAAGACTATCCCTGATGATGAGTTAGAATATATCAACGATGCTGATTTTACTGAAGATGATAGCCTGTACTCATTTCGCAGTGCCGCTTATAATGCAGAATTGAATGGCTTCATGAAATTAGATTCTCCGTCGGTAGAAGAAATCGTGGCGCATGAAGAAGATATTGAAGAAATATGGAATCTTTCTTCCGCAGATAATTTGGAGTGTACGGATGAGAAGGCTTTGGATTATTCAGACCAACCCAATGAGCAAGAGGACACGTCCGAATCGACCTTCCAACGGGAATATGATGAATACGGTTATCCTATTTATACTGATGAGGAGATTGAAATCTACGAGCAAGCAGTGGAAGATATGGATAGAAAATTTGATTCCTTTTTGAATAGATGTAGGGAAATCTTCTATTCGGAGGGTAAAGAGGCTCTTAATGAGTACCTTAATGCCGTGGAAGACTACAGTAGCAAGCAAGATGCCTACGAAAGTTTTGATGATCCTAAGTTTTTCACCGACTCTGATATTAGGAATATCAGAGAACGCTTTGATGTTTGGGATATGGAAAAAGAAAGGCTCAAAAATGAGAAAATGTGGGAAAAAATGCAGAAAGATGTAGATGACTATTGGAGTGATCCTAATCGCGAACAAAGAACAGACTGGGTCAGCCCTACACTTGTCCAAGACCTGAAAGATTACTTTGAAGAAAGCTACAACAGACCTTCGTTTGCAGAATTTGTCTCCTCAATTCGTAGAGGTGAATTTGGAATCCTTCCGGAAGACTATGATGGTTTGGCAGCCCCAGGCGATCCCGGCTATTATGGGGAATAAATGTTATATCAGAAGCTTTTTTGATGACTATATTAAAAAATAGGTGAAGAACTACATATTATTTATGATATAGCCTTCTTGGTCGTAGGTACGACGGTATTTGTGGATTAAGGAAATCAGATGGTTGATATCCGGATAGGTTGTGGTGAGATCATAGAATTTTTGATATTGGTCGTCATACCGTTTCCTTGAGCCATTCTTTAGACGGCTCTCGATGTCTGACGGTATTAGAAAAGAACCTCTTTCTCCAACATGCGGCTTGAACTGCTTAAGAAAGATGTCTATACCGGCTAAATCGAAATCTCCAAAATGAATGTATCTGTTGGGAACCATATTCAACCACTCCATCAAGTCTGAGGAAAAGGCATATCTTGATACGAAAAGAATATCAGATTCGCCCTTTTTCATACAGTCGTCGAAAAGTTTCTTCTGTTCGCGTATCCTAAGAAAATTCTCAGTATTTTCTATCCCGATAATCAGTGCCGAAACAGGCGGCACAAAAGTTTGCCAGTTTGCTATGTATACGGCACTTCCTTCCGATGGTTCCATTGTAAACGGTTGTCCGCATATCATACAGTCTATGCGGTTGTAACTGTTTACAAGGAATCCTGGCATTGCTCTTTTGGTGCTTGTTTTGGAATTTCCCGATATAGCGGCTTGTGCTGAGCGTGAATTGTCTTCGGTCAGTAGCCTTACAGCTGCATCTAAATCTTTTAGAGCCTCATTGTATTTAGGCAAAGCTACGGCCAATGCAGTTGAATTTGGCGCCCTCAAGCATCGTTTGGTCTTATGGTATACAACTGAAAGTATCCCTTCCTCAACAAAGGACTCAACCAACGATTTTGGCAACGAAGAGTATGGGATTGATTCTCCACGCAACAGCCGTTGCAGGGTCTCAATCAGGTGTAATGTCAGTCTCATAAAAGTTCAGCCTCGCGAGTTGAAAGAATTGGTTGTACTATGGTGTTTGCTTCCTTATCTTTTGAAAGAAGATAAAGACGACGATAGGATAGCGGCCTATGGGCCTTTGGAGATGAGTTTACAATATAAATATCACGTTCATTGGCGAAATTCAAAATGCCCTGAATGTTTTCATCGGCCAACCGTCCTATCTCATCCATCATGCAATGCAAACGAAAGTCTCCTGCTTGGCCTACTCGTTTTTTGAAAACGCTTATCAAGAGGATATTCATAATAGCCTTGACTAATGTGTCAGTGCCTTCCGAGCCCACTGCCTTAATGTTTTCTGTCCAGCCGGTTGAATTATCATTCTCTTCTATCTTGAATTTTAGAGTGAATGTTTGTTCAAGAGGTAATTTGCTGAGTTCTGGAGCGCGTGTCAGAGCTTCGGTCAATGACTTGAGATATTTTATCGAATCGCGAGAGATATCCTCATGTTCGTCGCCGGAGAAAAGATTAAGTTCTCCAATATCATATTGATGAGTATTCCAGAATTCTGTGATATTCTGTAATTGCATTATAATAGGCATAGTGCTACGTTCCAGACGAAGTTCAATACTGCGAATAACCCCGGCGAACGTCTTACGGGAGAAGTCGTAGTTAATATCCTTGACTATCCGCTGTATCTCCGACTCCCGACCAAGAAGGACATTGAAATCAGCAGCAGCCCTTGACAATATATCTCGATAGATATTACTAGTGACCTGCTGAAACTCCTTGATCATGTTGTTTGCCACAAACTCCTCAAGTTTATCGGCATAATTCCGGTAATGTGCGGTTGTTTCGAGTTCTGTAGGGAATTTGAACGTATTGCATTGAGAAAACCTGCGTTTGAAATCATTAACCGAACTTTTGAGTGAGTCAGTAAGACGATATATTTTTCCTGTCAGTTCTTTTATCGACTCAACAAGAGTGATACAATCGAGATCTGTAGGGATCTGTTGGCTCTCTTTCAATTCTGGCGGACATGAATCGGAGGCCATAAAGTCATTGGTTCTCCTTATTGATTCTGTTGCTTTCTCTAAGGATGCCTGTAGTTCAGACATAGCGTTTATCTCAGCTTTACAGTTCAACTCGTATGTCTGTTTTCGTCTGTCATAAGTCTGTCTTAGCGATGCATCCTTATCCTCCAGTTTCTTTTTATCGGTCTGATATTGCGGTACATGGTCGAGCAGTGTCTCGCAGACATTTCTATAGACAGCTACTTTATCCTGTTCTTTTTCAATGTTATGTAGTCTACTTTGAGTTTCAGTTATTTCATTATTAATACGTTCAATCATGTTGATATCGGCACCGGCATTCGAGAGTTCTGTCCTCTCATCTTTATCAATCTGTCTGATTTTTGATTCGGTTTCATTCTTGAACTGCAAGATATTATCCTCTACAGATTTCACCTGTATATCAAGAAGGTCTTTATCCTTTTTATCTTCATCCTTTGCAGCCTTTAAGATAGCCTTCAACTCCCGTTTGCAACGGTCATCGATTTTCTTGATAGCTTCGACATTGAAGTCGATTTCCAGAGTAAGTTTCTGAATTTTATCCTTGAAGGCCGCATCAATCTCATTCAATTTTGCCTGTTCTTCACTTTGTGTATCCACCAGATGCAAGTTTTCTTTTCGGGCTTGCTGTCGACAGATCTGTATCTTTTGCGTTATTTCATCAATGTCAGTTTGCAATGATTTTGCCACAGACAATCGTTTCTTTCCGTTTTCAGAAATACGGTTTTCCTTTTCAACCCTAAGTCGGTTGATTTCATTGGCAAAAGAGTTTATCTTAGACTCAATAACTTTAATATCCTCATTAATCATTGCCGGAGTACGCACCTCTTTTTCTATTGCATCAACATCAATCCTAACCCCAAACAATGTATCCGAGGTGTTTCCGGGAGCAAGCTCGGGATTGAGATTTTGGCTATAGAGCACCTCTCTCTCATCTACAATCTTGCCGATTGATGATACCCAGTCTTCAACATTACGATCAAGCCATTCACAGAAAGAACCTTGCGACTTTTCAAGCAATGTCCGCTCTGAATTCAATTTCTCTATCAAACTGGTGATCTGATTTTCAAGAGATATGATCTGTGTGGCATACTCATTTTCAAGTAGCTGGCATTCCATCTCCAATTGGATTCTCATTGATTCCAGAGTGCTTTCTTTCCGCTGTCTCTCTTCTTTAAGTGAGTTCTCCTCTTTTTCTAATTTACACAAATTGCTTAGGCATGCCTCCAGCTCATCCTTTAGCGGGGATGATTTTGAGGCCTCAAGACGTAACAAATCCAGTTCATGTCGACGTTCACGGCATTCAGCCAACTTCAAGTCGATCTCATTTCTTTGTGTTTTGAATTTCTCCTTAATTTCATTTTCGAGATTGTTCCGGTGTTCAAGTCGTGTAAGTATCCTCTCGTATACTTCCTGCTTTGTCTTATTGATCTCATCATACCTTTTCTGCCGGAATTGCTGAAAGTCGAGTTCCAGTCGGTCTCTAATAGACGAGTACTTCTGAGCGATGGAGAGATATTCTGCTTTCAGTTGCGCGAGCAGTCCTTGTTTCTGTTGCAATGCGAGACGCAACGACGGCAATGACTCCACACGGATAATCATTTCAGAAATGCCTATTTTCTGATACTCCTTCTTCAGTTTGGCGGCATCTTTAAGTTTATTGTCAAGTACTGCAATTTCATTGCTGAGTCTCTCATGCGCTTCTGTAAAATTAGATTCGATTGATTTTATGTTGGCCGTAAGTTTATCTATAGAAGCCTTCTTTTTCTCAATCTTGCTTGTCAGGATAGGGAGATTCCTTTCTGCTTTATTTCTTGAGTAGATGAGCATGCCGCATTGCTCTCGCATCGAGAATTCTCCGGCAGAGATCTTATGGGAGATCTCAATGATTTTGTCAGCGTCTCGACAGGTTTCCACAATTCCTTGTTTGTTTTTTTGTGTCCATAGAGATATGTCCTTGAGTTCATCACTAAAATTCACAAGTTTACTTCGGAAGAAATTGAGGTCGACGGCTGTCTCAACTTCGTCCTCAGAAATGCTGCTGATGATCGTGTCTTTAATAAATCCTGCATCAACACGTTCATTTAGAAACACATTTTGGATGATACGCGGAATGTTTTGATATTGTGGGCTTTTGAGTAGATAATACTTTAGCAAATCTTTCGATATCCTCGCGGTACGGTTGCCGTAAAGGATATCAAGATACTGATTGTATCGCTCTATTATTATACTGAGATCAATACCTTTACCTTGTATCCGCTGTCTGACTGTCAGTGGATCTGAAGCTACCACACCAAGATCATCAATTATCCAGCTTCTGTCATACGCCGCATCTACGAATCGGAAGGCTGCCTTATTATGACGGCGAAAAAGAATCACACAGAAAGGTGGTTGCTCCTCTCCTCGCGTGACCTCATAGACAATATATGAAGAGGGTGTAGGCACATAGTAATCATCAAATGAACGCTGTCCCTGATTGCGTATTCCCAACTTATCTTTCCTCGCATTATAGAAGAATAGGAGAGCACGTAGTAGGGTAGTCTTTCCTACACCTTGCGTACCTGTGAAATGAACATTCCCATCCAATGCCACTTCTCCATAGCGAATATGTGCGCTATTGATAAATATTATTTTAGTCAGAGATCTCATCGTCGTCGTTAAATGCTATGAGGTTTACCATGTCTTCAAGATACCTGTATGCTGCTGTTACCTTATACCGTCTTGCCACATCATCGATGATTTCGATAAATCCTTGTTTGGATAACTCCTCTACAAGACGCTCTGCAATTTCATCGTGGCGCGCCTTATTGTCATACAGAGTGGAAGCTTTATCGCGCAATTCTATGTCAGAATCTATCTTCACAATAAGATCCGCAGTCATAAATGTGAATCCCGGTCCAAATGAAGGCTCCCATGCCTTGAGGAAATCAAGCACATCTACCCAGTGTCCGAATTTTTTTAATTTATCAGTTATCGAACTTTTAGATTCTTTACGGGAGAAATAATAGTATTGGTTGCCTTCCTCGAGAATAAATCCTATTCGTGAGAAATAATCTGCATATTCATCCCGGCAATCATCCATGTCAAGGAATATCCGGCGTGTGGCCTCATCCACACTGTCGGAAGATATGAAGCCTCCTTTGCTCAGTCGGTCAAAAACTTGCTGTTCGTATTTCATGGTAGATTGTAGATTAGAGGATATTCCACATTCCCATCCCGATGCCAGTCGTCAGTGATGTGAAGTTTCTCGTAATGATTCTGTACTATTTCCAAATAATACTCCACCCTTCGTTCTTTCTGTTGAGGTTGAATATACGGATAGTTTATCACAAATGTGTATAGGTCCTGTGACGATGCAAAGAAAGCTTTGGCTACCGAATCTGTGTCAACGAAATCCTCGACAATGCATTTTGTATTCAATTCACTTTCTTTTAAGGGTATTGTCGGTGTATTATTAAGAGCTTTCAATCTAGAGATGGACTTTCTTGTATCTTCAATTATTTCGATTGCTTCATCGGAGTTGCGAAGAAATGAAAGGGATACCCTAGTAGTATAATAAGTTGTGGTCTCAAGAGCCAGATTACTGCATTTTTCAAGTATTTCGCGGACATTTGTGGTTCTTTCCCACGTAAGTTGATCCTTGAGATATTTGAGTTTTCTGAGATGCTTCACCAGCCGATTGTGTGCGTCAATTTGATTCAGATAGTCGCGGATGGTACGTTCCAGTTCTATTAGTGAGTGAAATACGTCTTTGAATTGTATTTTAACATCAAGAATCAGGCGTGTAATACGGTCGTCGGTTGTCAGTACTTCCATAGTCTCCCTTCTTTCCTCGAGCAATCGCTCGGTCTGCCGTATAAGTGACGAGATGCTCCCGATGGTAGCCAGATAATTCTCCAGTTTCGTACGTTTGATTTCGTAGTTACGTTCTTGACGGAAAGTGTCATTAATCACTCGTTTTAACTCTATGGTCTTGGAGGATGCCTGCGTGGAGATATTACGCAGAGAGCGCATGATTTTACGCACATATTTCCCTTGACCTTCCGGATGGGTGCGCTCCTTGAGATAGAACTCGATGTTCTCTTTGAGCGACTGGAGATTTTCCTCAACTGTAGAGCTTGTGATATCCTCGTTAAGCCTGAGCACTTCTTCAAAAAAGTGCTGATACGTTTCCTCCAGTTCGATAAGGTCGCCTTCTTGCCTAATAACACCATAATCTATTAAAAGACGAAGGTTTTTCTCATTATCTACTAATCCTGTCGCCTCTTCATAACTGAAGTCATATCTCAATCTTGCCTGAAAAAGAGCATGCAGGAGTTTCCGCTCCGCATTGAGGCGCTTAATCAATTCATTGAGATCAGTGAATACCTTCATTCTTATCTATTAAGTATATTATGGAGTACCGATAGATTTTCGTACTTTACACTCGTGTAGCTTTGGCAATCTTTCAGCAGTGCAAAGGTAGTGAAAAAAAGTCAATTATCAAAGCTTATTTTAGTTTTTTGTGGTATCTCATTTTAGTTTTTTGCGATGTTTTGTTTTAGTTTTTTGTGATAAATAGATTACCATTTCCGTACAACCTATCTGTTGAGGAAAACGGAGAATGCCGATAGTATATTCACTACGGTAGATTTGTCGGGGACCGGTATGTTGAGTGAAGCCTGACCTGTCTCCGGATCCTCCTTTACGATGGCGTCTACAAGAGCATTCGTAGACTCCGGTGAACGGAGCATGTCGGCGATCTTGCCCAGAGCCTCCAATCCCCCGGCTACAGTCTTCCTGATTTCCTCGGGATTCTTGTGTGTGCTATGACGCTTCTCTTCTCCATTGTTGTCGTTGTAGGCGGATTTTGTGACCAAGCCCGTCTGTTTTCGTTCAGAAGACTGATGTTCTGAATTCGAATTTGCGCTGCCACGATTATTGATTGGGGCTGGCTTGGCTAAAGTTGCTGACCTTTCAACTGCAGTAGAAGATTTATCCGTACCATCAACTGATTCATCATTTTCATCTGATGGCTCACTCAGTGTTGCTTGAACCTGTCTGGGTGATTCGCTTTTAGACTCTGTTTCCTCTGGCTCCGATTCATTCATTTCACTCTCGTTGATGACTCCTTCCACCACTTCTACTATCTTGGCAAACTTATTATTGTCGATGAACACTGCATCCTCACCCCCGTCAAGAATGCCGGCAGCAAGGTCTGACTTAAACCTGAGGGTAGTGAGCATACGCTCTTCGATTGTACCCCGGGCTACCATATTGATTATCTGGACCGGGTTCGTCTGACCGAGACGATATATGCGTGCGATACGCTGCTCAAGCACTGCCGGATTCCATGGAAGGTCAAGATTGATCAGAAGCGACGCTGTCTGAAGGTTAAGTCCGGTTGCGCCTGCATCGGTCGAAAGGAATATGCGACAGTCCGGATCTTCACGAAATCGGTCGATCAGGTTCTTGCGCTTCGGGGATGGCACTCCACCATGGAGGAAGCAGAAATCAATATCCTGATTCTTCAGTTCTTCCGCAAGAATCCGCAACATACGCTCCCATTGGCTGAATATCACGACCTTCCCTTCTTCGCTATCGAGCAGGTTGGATATGATGGCCATAGTCTCGTCAATTTTCGTATCGAAACGGCTCTTCTGATCCAAAATAAATGTGCTGTCGCATACCATCCTCATCATTGAAAGGAACAACAGGAGTCGCTTGCGGTCTGCTTCACTGAGAAATTTGAACCTTCTCCATTTATCGACGATAATAGTAACCTGATACTGGTATTCATCGTGCATGGCCTTCTGCTCCTTGGTCATTGGCACAAAGAGGTTGGTGTCAGTTCGGGCCGGCATCTGCAGTTTTACATCAGATTTCTTACGCCGTATCAGAGTGCTTTTTAACTTTTCGGCTACTGTGTGGAGGTTCCGGTATCCCACAATCTTTCCCAGTTCGTCCGTAAGCGTAGTCTCGGTATTGAATTTATAGTACGGCCCTAATACGTATTGATTCACCAGCTGAGTGACAGAATACAGTTCATCGAGTTTGTTTTCAAGTGGAGTGCCGGATAGTGCCATTACATACTGCGACTGAAGTTTGCGAAGCTGTTTACCCATCTGTGTCTCCTTGTTTTTTAGGCGCTGAAGCTCATCGTAGATGATCATATCCGTATGAGGTATAAACTCTGCCTTAATGGAATTGCTCATCGCGTGGAAGGAGCATATCTTGTAGAAATAGTTGTAGTCGTTAAACTGATCCCTTCGTTTGATTACGCTCCCTTCCACCACTATGGCAGAGGAATCCGTAAATCTTCTGATCTCCGAAAGCCATTGGTATTTGAGTGAAGTAGGGCATATTATGATTACCGAACCAACGAGCCCTTCTCGTTTTAGCAGTTCTGCTGTAGCAATAGCTTGCACTGTCTTGCCGAGACCCATCTCATCGGCATTGATCGTGCGTCCTCCTTCGAAGGCGAATCTGACTCCTTCGGCCTGATATGGATGAAGTGATGTCTTGAGTAACCCGTCAAAAAGAGAATTGGAATATTTTTCAGCTATGATTTTTTTACGGCGTATCCTATCACGCTCTTCTATTAATATATTTAGTGCATCCGGTTCCCATTCAAAAGTCTCGTCTATCTGTTTGGCCTTCCGTATGAAGTCTGATGGGTCGAACTGCATATCCCGGATCTCTCCCTTGCTGTCGAAAAGGGTCTGTATATGGTCCTTCATTTCCTGCGATATACCCTGTCCCCGACGTATCTTGATCTTTCTTCCGTCAGGATAATCCACATACACGTATGTATGGAAAGGTAGGAGATACACCTTTCTGGCATATTTCCCTTCATTTGCAAGGGATATGGCCTCTATATGTTTGCAAGTCCCGAGACGGCTGGTCTTGAAGTCCATGCATTCGCATCTGTTGGATGAGGAACCCTGACCAAAATAATGCACCCTGTAAGACCTGCCGCTTTTTGCGCTTGACACCACAAACGGACTATCCTCGCCGAAAGGTTCCTTTATTCCAAAATGATCCTTGGCTGCTGCTTGACGTCGCAATGCCTTCTGCCATTGCTCCAGAGTCATATTGGCTGGGCGATGTGTTGCATTTAGTGCATTAGATTTCTTGATTCCGTTTTTTGCTTTATTTTTATACGTCTTGGTAGCAGCCATTTGTCTTTCAGATATTAGATAATGAAGTTGTTTTGACTTATTTTTTTATTAAGATTTCGTCAGCTTTGCGAGCATATTTCGCTTCATGAAGAAGGAGCGATGCGGGCATCGTGACTGATGAATGAAGCGGAAGATGCCGTAAAGATGGCGGAAGCTTAATAAAAAGAATTGATTCTTTCATATTATTTTGATATTTTTTATATTCGTAAATAAGTCGAAACAACTTCAATGATTATCAAGCAAAATTACAAAAAATTTAGATACGCAACAATAACTTTTCAAAAAACAAGGGATATTTTAATCCAAATTATCCTACCTATTCAAAGCAAGGATCGATTGAACTATATACCCAATCCGTGCATCCCCAACCTATACTGTGAGTTTTGTCTATCAATGAGTTCATCTTATCCTTATATTCATTCTCCAAGCCACTGCTCACCAACCATTTTGACAACCTTCCGAAATTTGCCACAAGCGACCTTACAAATGCCTCGCCATGACTATACCTCAAGCCAAATTCACATAGCAGTGTAAGCAGATACACCATCATATCCGCTACCATATATGGATCCCTCACTTTATTAGTGAAATCCTTCATAATATCATTGATCTTACTGAACTTTACCCGTCCAAGAGGCTCCCCATTCGGACGATATACCTTTGAATAGATAGTCCGTTGAGTTTTCTCCACCACTTTATTTACATCAGGATTCAAGAAAAAATCAAGATACTCTTTGGCGGGTTTCACATCCGAATAAATATCCAGCACAAACTCCTCCAAATGCTCCCTATCCAACTCCTGAATATATTTTTTTAACTGAGCCTTCGACATAATTTATTTTTTTCAAAATTACTCAAATCTTCCCTAATTTCCAAAAGAATCTCCAAGAATATTTATTGGTTGGGTTGCCATACGAGGTAAGAGAACCCTTTCATTGATTCATACGTTATAATAACAAAAAACTCAATACTATGGAAAGAAAAGAACTCATTGACATTATAGCCGCTAAAGTGGCGGAAGTTATTGAAAACCCTGGATTTTGGGGTGAAGACCCTCAGATAAGCATAATCCCAACTACATTGTTGGTAGGCATCGAGCGGCACAAAGATGCCGACCGCTCAATTGCCTTCAGCGACTACGCAATTGAAGAAGATGCCGTTGAAGATGGCGACTATTCGGAAGATGCAGCTGATTTCCAATCAGCGTCAGACCCTGACCTCTACCCTGTCGGCACATTGATCGACTACGTCAACAAGAAACCCGATTTGAAAAAAATCAGCAGACTGGTAGATGACTACATCCCTCAGCGCGAGGAAAACCTTTATGCAGAATAAATCAAAGTAAACAACTTCAATAAAGGGCGTTCGGTTTTATGTCCCTATTTAAGAAGCAAACTTGTCAGCTCGGAGAGCTGTTATTGTGTAAAAACCCCAGGCTTTAGCCTAGGGACCCTTGACAAAAGCTCAGTAGCCTCGAAGAGGCGCTTTATGATATCGTCATGACTTTGGTTCTTTAGAATTACACACCCTATATATACATAGCCATACAGACTATAATAATTTAGTTTGTATGGCGTTTTTCTACTTCCTGATATAGCCGAGTTATATTCTTTTGGGCGATTCTTTTGCCGGATTCATAGATTATTCTTAAATTTGCACTTGCTTGTATGATTTGCTATTGACGATTTTATATTGTCGTAGATCAGCAATTATTATTTACTTAACTTTCAATCGTGCAACTTAAATTTTTACTGTTAGGTATATGAAAAATCTCGTAGCATTTGTGCTGTCAATTCTTATTTGTATGTCGGCTACAGCGCAAACATCCAGATATTCCGCATCTATGGTTAAATCTCATGGCAAGGAATGGTCGGCCGACAAGGCTTGGGATTACGTCAGTGGCCTTGTTGCCAAAACCATACTGATGTATTGCAACCAGTATCCCGACGATGAACTTTCGTCGCAAGCCTACGGATGGTGTAAGGTCTACGCCGACAATGCCATCGGTTCTGACGGAAACTTCTACAACTTCAAGAAAGGTAGCCTCGACAATATAGCCTCAGGGAAGGTGCTCTTCGACCTATATGCCCGCGAGTCAGCAGTAGACCCGTCTGCCGCCGAGCGCTATCGCGTGGCTGCGGATTACCTTTACAACTATCTGCGTTATGAATACAAGCGCATAAAGCTCGACGAGGGAAAAGACGGTTTCATTCACAAGGATTCCTATCCCGACCAGATGTGGCTTGACGGACTCTATATGGGAGCTGCGTTCTATGCTGAATATCTTGCCACATTCGCTTCAGATGATTACGAAGCGTGGTCAGATATCGCCTTGCAGTTCACAACCATACATACCCATACCTACGATGCCGAGAAATCCCTTAACTATCACGGATGGAGTGCAAAACCGTCGGATGCCAATTCATTCTGGGCAAATGCCGATGGCCCCTTCAAAGGATGCAGCAAGGAGTTCTGGGGGCGTGGCATGGGATGGTATGCAGCAGCCTTGGTTGATGTGTTGGATTTTATGCCCCGTGAGCATCCTGATTATGAAGCAATAGCTGAGATATTTGGACAGGTAGTGGAGGGTATCTGTCGCTGGCAAGACTCTCAAAGTGGGGTATGGTATCAGCTCCTGCAATATGATAACTCATTTGTGAGCGCGAAGGGACACCGCAACTATCTTGAGGCATCCGCATCCTGCATGTTTACCTACGCCCTATTAAAGGGCATGCGGCTTGGGGTGCTTGACTCTGCGAAATTCAGCCCCGTGGCGAAGAAGGCTTACGATGGTTTGCTCGCCACGTTCATCACTGAAAATGCCTCCGGGGTTGACATCCATAATATCTGTCGGTCTGCCGGACTCGGTCCCTCCAACAAGCGTGAGCGTAACGGCACCGCTGATTATTATCTTGACGGCAGCGACGTCAACATTGTCTCCAACGAGGGCAAGGGCATAGGCTCCTTCATTATGGCAAGTCTGGAGTATGAGAAATATGCAGCATCGGCAGTGCATACCACTATTGCCGACACTGCATCAGAAGTTATGATATTTGACATCTACGGTCGTCGCCTTTACTCGGAGCCCAAAGGTCTCTACATAGAGGTGTGCGACGGCTCATCAAAAAAGAAATTTAATAAGTGATTATTCTGTCCCTGTGTGTCCGAATGCTCCGTCGCCGCGCTCCGTAGTGTCGATGCGCTTCACCGGTTCCCATTCTACATGCACATATTCCTTAATTACCATCTGAGCAATGCGTTCGCCTGGGGTTATGGTATATGGTTCGTTTGATAGGTTGATGAGGATGATACCGATATCCCCTCTGAAGTCTGCGTCTACGGTTCCCGGTGTATTGACGATCGAGAGGCCATGCTTCAGCGCGAGACCCGAACGCGGACGTATCTGGCATTCGTAGCCCTGTGGCAACTGCATTCGTAGCCCTGTCGGAATCAGGCATCGTTCGAGCGGACCGAGGGTTATTGGTTCGGTAATATTGGCATGGATGTCCATTCCAGCTGCCGAATGAGTCTCGTATGTTGGCAACCCGTATGGGGAGTCATTGATGATCTTTACTTTGATATGTTCCATTTTCAATAAATTTAAGTTTAGAATTTTTCAAGTTTAGTATATTTATTTAAATTTTAGTGATCAAATCCCTTTTTTCGTAAGCAAAATCAGGTCGGAGACCTGAAAATCATGCCAAACCCCAGACTTCAGTCTGGGGCTACCCGTGCAATAGCACAGTAGCCTCGGAGAGGCGCTTTTTGGTATGTTTCTCCCGAAAAATCGGAATATTTCCACTACTTATGTTCTAACAATCAGTAATCGCAGTCGGTTTTGTAGCTCTCAGAATTTCCCTTTTCCCTCCGGGAGGTCCCGGCAAGCGTTCCGTAATGAATCCTATTTGTCGAAGCATCCGCCGGATACTCCCTTTTGCGCAATATGTGGTAAGCACACCTCCCGGCTTCATTGACATGTAGATCTTCCGGAAAATAGCCTCGTCCCACATCTCAGGTTGTTTTTCAGGAGCGAAAGCATCAAAATAAACTACATCAAGTTCCCTCGGAAGATCCATAGTAAGTAGGTCGGCGTTCATCTTCTGTAGAGAGAAATAAGGATTGATACTGATAGGTTCTCCCCATGGCGATTCATTCACCTTTTCAAAAGCATCCCGATATTCCTCCTCTAATGTATTGGCTACCAGATCCGTCGTCTCTTTAGGCAGCGGATACAATTCCACTGAAAAATAATCCGTCGGAATCCTCGACTCTAATGCAGCTTCAGCCGTAATTGCCGCATTCATCCCTGTTCCGAATCCCACCTCAAAGACCCTTACCGGTCTTGAAGTTTCAGCCGCTTTCCTCCATCCGGCCTCCAGATATACGTGTCTGCTTTCGGCAAGAGCTCCCTTCACCGAATGATAATGCTCATCAATATCCTCTCGGTAAAGTGTAGGGCTACCGTCAGCCGTTTCTTCAATCAATATCTTCATCTCTTTTTTTCATTTTCTATCGCAAAATTAATAAAAATCCTCCTACCTTGCATTATTTTCGAAAAAAGTATTATCTTTGCATTAAGATTAGTTATTATTATGATGTTCAGATTTTGAACCCAACTTTTCAGCTCGGAGAGCTGATATAATGCCAAAACCCCAGACTTCAGTCTGGGGCAACTCGATCAAAAGCCCAGTAGCCTCGGAGAGGCGTTTTATGATAGAGTTTGGTTTTGAAAGATAATGGAATCGAATCTCCGAAGTAATAACTTAAATTCGAAAAATTGATTATGGAAAAGGAATTCTTGCCCGAATGGGCATACGGTATGGATTGCGCAGTTACTGTAGTAGACTGTGATTGTCGTATTTTATACATGAACGAGCGTTCGCGCCAGACATTCGCTTCGCGCGGAGGTGCCGATCTGATTGGCCATAACATCATGGATTATCACAACGAGCGCTCCCGCGGCATCATCCGCCGTCTTCTGACGGAAGGAGGCTCTAACGCCTACACCATATCAAAGGAAGGGAAACGCAAGATGATTTACCAGACTTGCTGGCATAAAACAGACGGCACCCTCGGAGGCCTCGTAGAGCTCTCCATGGTCATCCCCGAAGAAATGCCCCACTACATCCGTAAACCCTAAGAATATACATCATTGCCCTGTCAAGTATACGCTCAAATGCTTTATTTAGTAAGAGAGCATGCTCCGCATGCGCCAACGCGCGTGTAAGGTAACACTTCAGTCTGGGGCAACTCGCTCAAAAGCCAGTAGCCTCGGAGAGGCGCTTTATGGTAGAATTGTGGTTTAGCATATAAAACAGAACACCATATTTGCTTAGTAATAAAGCATGCTCCGCATGCGCCAACGCGCGTATAAAGTAACTTTTATGGACAACAACGAAATAATTATATATCAAGGAGAAGATGGCCACACGCACATCGACGTGAAGTTCACAGATAAAACTGTATGGCTTTCACAACAGCAACTTTGCGATTTATATCAAACCAGCAAAGCTAATGTAAGTGAGCATATTAAGCATATATTCGAAGATGAAGAACTTGAAGAAGAATCAGTTGTTCGGAAATTCCGAACAACTGCAAAAGATGGTAAATCCTATAACGTAACTTTCTATAACCTCGACATGATAATATCATTAGGTTATCGCATCCGCTCGAAGATCGCCACTCATTTCCGCCGCTGGGCAACCGAACGCCTGACGGAATACATCATCAAAGGTTTCACAATGGACGATGAGCGGCTTAAAGGGAATGGCGGCGGAGCTTATTGGCGTGAACTGCTTGACAGAATTCGAGATATCCGTTCCTCCGAAAAGGTCATGTACCGTCAGGTATTGGACCTCTATGCTACAGCTGTTGACTATGACCCACGTTCCGAAGTTTCGGTCAAGTTCTTCAAGATCGTTCAGAATAAGCTCCATTTTGCAGCTCATGGCAATACTGCAGCAGAAGTGATCTATAACCGTGCTAATGGTAATGCACCTCTCATGGGACTTACGTCCTTCAAAGGAGATCATCCGACGCTTAGGGATGCTAAGATTGCCAAAAACTATCTCAGCGAAGATGAACTGAAGATTCTCAACAACCTTGTTTCCGGTTACTTTGACTTTGCTGAAATTCAAGCGATGCGTCGCCTTCCTATGTACATGAGTGACTATGTCCAGCAACTCGACAGCATACTTTCATCTACAGGTCAGTCTATGCTTAACGGTCCTGGCTCGGTCAGCCATCAGCAAGCCATGGAAAAAGCGGAAGAGGAATATCGCAAATTCCAAGTTCGAGAGCTCTCTCCCGTAGAGCGAGCCTATCTTGAGACAATCAAGTCTCTCAACGCAAAAGCTAAAAAGAAAGTAACGATTCAATAATTCCCAAAATAGACTTTTTGAAACTTCATTGGGAATATCCAAGAAAAAAATATTAACTTTGTGGGGAATAAAAAACGTATAGATCAAAGAAATGCTTAAATATAAAATAATATGGATTTGTTTTTCTTGTTTTTTCGGCTTGGACCGGCCATGAAATTGATATTTAATATAAGCTATATCCCAAAATATGAAGATTTCAAGGAATTGACTCCTGGTCAGTATCAGGCAATGTATGCGAAAGTTCCGGAGGAAGATTTGAAGACTTTGGCCAATCAGAAAGTCCTCGCTTTTCTTCCTGATGATGCCAAAGTTTATAATAGGCTTGTCAATGTCTACGGGGATAACTTGATGATAGTCGGTGATGAAGAGGTTTCCGCATTTGAAGGTGCTGCGGAATTGATCGACAGATATTGTGAAAAAAGTGGTCGAGAATTCGAAACGTTAACGGATAGACTTGTATATATGGCTCAGACTCTCCCCGATGTCTTTTCAGAAGGCACACCTTATGCAATCCATGGAAAGTGTAAGAAATACCACAGAAAAGGGTAGAATATGATTTAAGTTTCGCTTGTTCTCGCGTATTGATTCGCAATCCATTAGTGCGAGGACTAAGATTGATCTCTGCAAGTTCCAAGCGATTCGAAGCAGCCCGCAATCTTTGCGAGCTCGCCATAACCAAGTCGCGCTGATATAATTGATAGTTAATTGTTGAAAAACCTCTGCGCCTTTGCGCTCTTTGCGTGAGAATTTTAGAGTTTGCGAAAGTTGAGTTATTCAGATTTAATATCCTATTTAGCAAAGATAAGGAGGAAATTTATCCCTCCTTATCTGTTGTTTTCTATGATTAATCAATAAATTCTATGACCGTTCCAGTTGCTATAGCCTTGGCTCCTGTGTAAACAAGTATGATCTTGTTCTTGTAGCTTACATTGACATTGATGATTGCTTGAGAGCCTTTAAGATTAGCATTCTTGTACATATCAGACATTGCAGACTCACCAAGAGATTTTTTTGATAAGCCGCCTATTCCGAACCAATAGTTTTGTGATGACTCTCCAGTTACCATACCAACTACCTTGTAGTTCTTTTTGGCAAGTACAACCTCAGTTTGGGTGACATTTCGATTGTCTGTCGCCTGACGAGACACTCCACAGCTTGTGGTGAGCAACGCCATACATGCTACGCATGCAATTAAGAATTTTTTCATTTAGATTTATAATGCCGCCGGACTCTCCTCATTGGCGTTAGGTTATAAAATGAAAAAGCGTGAGAGCCGTACTGTTGCTCGTTCCGCTTGTAGAGGCCTTCGCATTGCCCATCGTAGTAGAACGAGCAAACTTGCAGAAGCCTCACGCGGAATATGTGTACATAATACGTCAATAGCACTCGCTCACGCGATTACTAATAACGGAATATACACTTCCACAAGGCATCTACTGTTTGCTACATTCTTGACTACGATTGAAAGTTGCGAAGTTTCTACAAGCCAAGAAAGAGCGTCGAGTAAACGCTTTCTATTATGTCTGCAGTCCCTCCCGCATTGCCCTTGACCGGGCTTCCGCGTTGCGGTCTGCAATCGCAAAATTAATAATAGTTTTTGAATTCTACAACGATTTTATCCCGTTTTTTCAAAAATATTAGCGAAATCTCAAAATTAATACGTAAATTTGCGTATGGAAAAATGAAACCAACGAGATAATCATATATAATGGAGAGGATGAGCTCATTAAAGATTTGTCCGCGAACTTTCCGTGAACTTTCCGCGAACTTTGATAGAATATAAATTTTAAAGTGTTAATTATATGCATTTTATATAATTCCAATAAAATTATAATTCCGCGAACTTACCCTGATCATGTCCGCGAACTTTATCACAAAATAACAGTCAACTCTCCAAGCCATCGACTAAATCGCACAACGTAAAACGTCCAACGTATAACGCACCAACAATGAACAACCCCTTCGACTACATACCCGATGCCGCTTGCGACGAGGCTTTTCGGGAATTGACACTCAGGATCGAGACGCTGAAGAAAAGCGAGCGTCTTGAGGATATCTGCCTCTGCCGTGAACTTGAGGCAGGGAAGATGCTTGGCGTACTCATCGCCGAGGAAGCCGAGGGGAAGCGTCATACTCTCTATGCTTTCTCAGGACAGCTTGGTGATACCGGTTTCCATCATCCTGACTTTGTCGGTCCGGTGTTCGACTACCTTCAACCCGACGGGCATTTCAAAACTAAGGAGGCCGACATTTCCCATCAGAACGCCAACATATCCCGATTCGAGGCAGGAGCTTTAGCAGAGATAAGAAGCGAATATGAGCGTGCAAAGGTGAGTCTTGATGCCGAGGTCTCCGCATATAAAGAAAATTGCCGCCAATCGAAGCAGCAGCGGGATGCCAAAAGAAAGTCGGGAAATATCGATGATGAGGAACTAACCGCCATGATTCGTCAGAGTCAGTTTGAGAAAGCGGAGCTCCATCGCCTTAAGAAGAAAGTGGCAGCCGAACTCGAACCCTACGAGTCCAAACTTAAAGAAGCCGAGACTATTCTCGATGCCATGAAAGAAAAACGTCGCGCTGATTCCGAAGACCTGCAAAAATGGCTGTTCGATAGTTTTCGTGTGCTCAACGCACGCGGTGAAAACCGTAGTCTAAGCGAGATTTTTGCAGAGACTCCATTGAAAATACCCCCTTCCGGTGCAGGCGAGTGCTGTGCCCCAAAACTGCTGCAAGCTGCGTATCTGAAGGGATGGACACCAGTGTCAATGGCCGAATACTGGTATGGCAAGCCTAAAGGTGGCGACGTGCGTATCCATGGCAACCATTATCCAGCTTGCAGGGGCAAATGTCTTCCTGTGCTCACATGGATGCTTCAAGGTCTCGACATTGAGCCTACTCTTGACACTGAAATCCGATCCATAACGCATAGGGAACCCCGAATCATATTCGAAAACCGATGGTTCTGCGTAGTTGACAAACCATCCGGTATGCTCTCCGTTCCGGGTAAGGGTAAGGCAGTTTCCGTTCAGGAATGGCTTCAGGAAATATATGGACCGAACCGTCAGGTGAAAATGGTCCATCGCCTCGATCAGGATACGTCCGGCTTACTGATAGCCTCCTTCGGTCCGCTTTCCTTCAAATTGCTCCAGACCATGTTTGCCATGCGTAAGGTCAAGAAGACATATATAGCCATATTGGAAGGAGATTATGAATCAATGGGAATCTCTCGCAGTGGACGCATTGAACTTCCGCTCACTCCCGATTGGCTTGACCGTCCACGTCAGCGAGTGGATATGAAAGAGGGTAAAGAGGCTGCCACGGATTACGAATTCATTGAGGTCAATGAAGGAAGAAGCCGAGTCACTTTCCATCCCCTTACAGGACGCACCCACCAGCTGCGAGTTCATGCCGCATCTGAAATGGGACTCGGCATGCCCATTGTCGACGACCGCCTCTATGGCATGAACACCGGTAACGCCACCGACCGACTACTCCTCCACGCCCACAAGATAGAATTCACCTTCCCAATAGATCGCCAAAACTACACCTTCCAATCCCCTGTCCCCTTCTAATCTTACTTCGCCTTCGCAAGCTTGAACGTCACCGGATAGGTGTACCGTGTATTTGCCGGCTTTCCGTGAGCATATCCGGGTGTCCAGCGTGGCAGGCTCTTTATGACGCGGAGAGCTTCGTTGTTGAATACGTCGTTGATTCCTCTCACTACTCTCGGACTTGTGACCGCACCATTTTTATCAATGACGAACTCCACGATTACCCTGCCCTCGATCTTGGCCTTTGCCGCATCTGCAGGATACTGCAGATGCTCTTGAATCCACTTTTCGAGACCCTGAGAGCTCCCTTTAAAAATGGGAGCAACGGGAATGCTCTTCATATCATAAATATGTTCAGGAGCTCGTCTTTCCTCCGTAATCTGTTTGGTTGTAGGTTGATGATCGTCTTTCTGAGGCTTGTTTTGTGGAAGTTTGAATATTACGAGGCGTAATTCGCGTGAGTTCACGGCCTTACCCTTATACGTTGCCGGTGTCCATCGGGGCATTGATTCAAAAAGCCTTATGGCTTCTTGTTCCAGTGATTCATCAGCAGATTTGCGACCGGTTTGATTGTTTATGGCTATATCCCTTATTGAACCGTCTGTGCAGACTGTAAATCCTACCACGACGCTTCCCTCAATACCCTTATCCAAGGCTTTCTTGGGATAGATCATGTTCTTCTCAAGCCATTCCCAGTATTTATTCATAAAATCCTCGTCTCCGGG
>JAIDTL010000161.1 GCA_029060725.1 Muribaculaceae bacterium
GAAGTTGTTTCGACTTATTTTTTTATTAAGATTTCGTCAGCTTTGCGAGCAGATTTCGCTTCATGAAGAAGGAGACAATTCCATTGAGTGAGCGCAGAAGGCAAGCTTGCTTGCATTATGCCGAGCGTGTTGGAATACCTGAAAGGAATGCGGGCATCGTGACTGATGAATGAAGCGGAAGATGCCGTAAAGATGGCGGAAGCTTGATAAAAAGAATTGATCCTTTCATCTTATTTTGATATTTTTTATATTCGTAAATAAGTCGAAACAACTTCATAGTGATATACATTGACCTAAACAATAACCAAAGTGAATAGATTCTTATCATTGTTGATTTTTGGGATAGCGGCATTCCCGGCTGCATCTGCTTATTCTGCTATCACTGACAGAGATGCTGAAAATGTGGCAAAATCATGGAGTGCCGACAACGGAAACGGAACTTATACCAATCCATTGTTTTACGATGAGTTTTCCGATCCCGATATCCTTAGAGTAGGGGAAGACTATTATCTTGCCGGCACTACTATGCACAGTGTGCCCGGTCTTGTGATCCTTCACTCCAAAGACCTTGTCAACTGGGAAAATGTTTCGTATTGTTTTGATCGCTTTGATTTTGATGATGATGCCTTTTCTCTAAAAAATGGAAAAGAAATCTACGGTCAGGGTATATGGGCTCCATGTATCAGATATAATGACGGTAAGTTTTATCTCTTTAGCAATGTCAACGGAAAAGGTCTGCAATGCTTCATCAGCGACAAGATTGAGGGTCCTTGGAAGCATGTGAATATGCAGGGACGCATCTACGATCTTGGAGTGATATTTGACGATGATGGAAAGATATATGCAGTGCATGGCTATGATGAAGTGAAATGCACCGAGTTGAAACCGGATATGTCAGGACCTATTGCCGAAACTGAAGCCATCATAATCCCCAAAGGGTCAGGAGTAGGAGAAGGACATCATATCTACAAGATAGATGGCAAATACTATATCATTTCTGCCGACTATATGCCCAACGGGCGACTTACATGCTCGCGTGCGGACAATATCTGGGGACCATACGAGACGCGAGTGATCACTGCCGACGAGACATTTGGCTATCACAATCCGCCAATGACTAAGATTCGCGGTCGCATTATGCCTGATGATCACCCGGTAAGTGTCACTACTCCGGATTTCGATGCCGTAGGAGCTGCCAATATCCATCAAGGTGGAATAGTCAGCACTCCTGATGGCCAGTGGTGGTCGCTTCTGATGCAGGACTTTCATTCCATAGGTCGCACCACATGTCTGGTGCCTGTCACCTGGAAAGATGGGTGGCCTATGATCGGACTTGAAGGGAATCTCGGCAGAGCTCCACGCACTTGGCTGAAGCCTGAGACTGCAGCCCGCGACACCGAACCTATTCATGCTCCCTACCGGCGCAATGAAGATTTCAACGGTAAGTCGCTCGGGCGCGTGTGGCAATGGAATCATAATCCTGACGACAGCAAATGGAAGCTCTCAAAAGGAAGGCTACGTCTCAATACAATGCCTGCCGATCAACTGATGTGGGCGCGAAATACTCTCACTCAGCGTGCTATCGGTCCGGAGTCTGACGTGACAGTGGAGCTTTATCTTGGGGGGATGAAAGACGGCGATGTAGCCGGACTTGGCAATATCAATGTCCCCTGTAGTTGGATAGGGGTCGTAAACGATAATGGCAAGATGATACTTCGAAGGTTTGAGCAGCTCAAGAATGATACCCTTGATGTGGAGCTTCCGGCAAAAACTGATAAGATCTGGCTTCGTCTGCATGGCGATTATGATGAAGATCGGGCAAGATATTGCTATTCTACAGATGGAACAAAATTTATACCGTTAGGTGATGACATGACACTGAGCTATCAGCTGATCACATTCCAAGGATCTCGTCCCGGCTTGTTTGCTTTTAATAAAAAAGGTAAAAACGGCGGATACGCAGAATTCGATAACTTTACTGTCGATGAGTTGAAAGCAGATAGGAGCGAGAATATACCATTGGGAAAGACAATCCACATAATAAACCTCGCTACGGGACGCCCCATGTATGCCACTCCTCATGGAGTAGTGCATGACACTTCATTTGGCAAGAGGGAGCCTCAGACGGAGTTTAAGGTCATCGACCGAGGCAATGGTAAGGTGATTCTTCAGAGCGGTGACGGAAGATATGTGTTTGTAGCCGGAGAGGGTCTTCCCGGAGATGTGAGACTTACCGACGACATATCAAAAGCAGAAGAATTTATGTGGCAGGATTATCTCGACAAGGAGTTCATGCTCATGTCGGCAAAGACACATAAATATATAGGAAAAAGCCCTGCTTCCGGAAGTCCATATTCGATGGATTATTCCGGTTCGGATCCGGCAAGAAGAAATGGTGCGGTTTTCCGCTGGGAAGAGAAAAAAAAAGATATTGAAGGACATCTTGTGAAGGTTGGCGACGGGTATGCCGCAACTTCGGTCAATACGGCTGTATTTCGAGCAAGTTCCCTTGCATCGCATGGCGATACGCAATATATATCATACTATGATCCTGACGGGTTTCTGACGCTTGGAAAAAGGAAATTGGGCTCTGACGAATGGACTCTGCACAAGACACAATATAAAGGCAATATCAAAGATGCCCATAATGTAGCCAGCATAGGGGTAGATGGCGACGGATATATCCATGTGTCGTTTGATCATCATGGACATCCTCTGCGCTATGCAAAGTCGTTGGCTCCCGGGAGCCTTGAGCTTGGCGATATGATGCCAATGACCGGAAAGGATGAGCAAGATGTCACATATCCTGAATTCTATACGATGCCGGACGGTGACTTGATTTTTGCTTATAGATCGGGTGCTTCAGGAAGAGGAAATCTGGTGCTTAACCGTTATGATACGAAGGCTAAGGAATGGAGCAGACTGCATGATATACTTATAGATGGCGAAGGAAAGCGCAACGCTTATTGGCAAATGTATGCAGATCCGCAGGGAAAACTGCATCTTTCGTGGGTGTGGCGTGAGACTTGGCTTGTAGAGACCAACCATGATCTTTGCTATGCAAGATCTGACGATGGGGGCAAGACTTGGAAACGCAGTGACGGCAGCCTATATCAACTCCCCATCACGGAGGCAACGGCGGAAAGGGCATGGACCATACCTCAGAGCTCAGAACTGATCAACCAGACAAGCATGACAGCTGACAGTCAGGGTAATCCATTTATAGCCACTTACTGGAGAGATCAGGACAGTAAAGTGCCGCAATACCGCCTTGTATGGCACGATGGCAAGGAATGGAACATGACGACTGTAGGCAATAGGACAGAACCCTTCTCCCTATCAGGAGGGGGAACAAAGATGATACCTATAGCAAGACCCCGAATAGTATCTGACGGCAAGAAGGCATGCTACGTCTTCCGCGATAAAGAAAGAGGCAGCAAAGTCAGTGTGGCGTATACCCCGCATCTTGGGAAAAAAGATTGGACAGTGGCAGACCTCACCGATTTCAGTGTAGATGCTTGGGAGCCTTCTTATGATATGAATCTCTGGAACGACGAAAGAAAGCTAAACGTGTTTGTGCAAACTTCACATCAAGGTGACGGAGAGAAAGTGGCTGAAGCAGTCGCTGATTCGGAGCCTGTCTATGTGCTTGAGATAGATTTCTAAAAAACTCAGACCTTATGGATAAAAGACCGCTCATATCAATAATCACTATCACCTTCAATGCATCGGAGACACTCCCCTTGACTATGGAGTCGATAGCTGAACAAACATTTAAAGACTTCGAGCATATCATTGTAGATGGAGCTTCCTCCGACGATACAATTATGATAGGACGCAAGATGGGAACTCCGGATCTGAGGATTGTCAGCGAGCATGACAACGGACTCTATGATGCTATGAACAAAGGTATCAAACTTGCTCGCGGACGCTATATTCTATTCTTGAATTCAGGCGATAAATTCCATGCCAAGGATACGCTCAAAGCGTATGCAGAGGCTATTGTGAGTAAGGATCCTGACATCATATATGGCGACACCGATATTGTCGACAAGGATGGGAATCGGATTGGTCCACGTCATCTATCAGCACCTGAGATACTTACATTCGATAGTTTCAGCAATGGGATGCTAATTTGCCATCAGGCCTTTATGGTAAAGCGGGATATAGCTCCTCTTTATGATACGGATTATCGCTTTTCGGCTGACTATGACTGGTGTATTCGTTGCATAAAAGCGTCTCGGGCGGGTGACAGATATAATCTGAGGAGAGTGACGATCGATTATCTTGCCGACGGAATGACCGACCGCAACAAGAAGGCGTCGCTTATAGAGAGATTTAAGATCATGGCAGCTCATTATGGAGCCATGAAGGCTATAGGGGCTCATTTGAGTTTTATACCAAGAGCGATAAAGAGAGGAAAACTTTAAATAATTGAGAATTTAGAATGTACGGAGCTTTTCTTATAAGACTTATAACTCAGATAACTCTGATGACTCCGATAACTCAGATGACTCCGATAACTCAGATAACTCAGATGACTCAGATGACTCAGATAACTCAGATAACTCAGATAACTCCGATGACTCAGATAACTCAGATAACTCCGATAAATATTATTAATCTTATAAAAATCATAATCTGATAATTAATTAAATGACAATATAAATGATGAGATTTAAAACAGTGGCGGCTGCATTATTGATAGCCGCATCGACAATGACAGCAATGGCAGAAAGCAATCCTTTCTTGGAGCCTTATACAGCTAAGTATGAGATACCTCCATTCGAGCAGATCAAGACATCTGATTTCATTCCCGCCATCAAGGCTGGAATAGAGCAGCAGGAGCAGAACCTTATGAATATCCTGCGCAATCGTGCTACACCGGATTTCGACAACACTATCGTGCCGCTCGAAAATCTTTCTCCGATTCTTGAGCGAGTGACAAGCGTCTTCTATCATTACGACAGTTGCATGAAGACTCCGGAATTTGCAGCTATGGCTGAGGAGGCAATTCCTCTCCTCAATGATGCGCAAAACAAGGTGATGCTCAATCAGCAGCTGTTTGACCGCATCAAGTCGATCTACGATATGCGCGATAAGATGGGGCTTACTCCGGTGCAAAAGCGCCTTGTGGAGAAATATTATCGTCAGTTTGCTGAGCAAGGGGCAGCCCTTTCTCCAGAGAAGAAAGAGCAGCTCGTCAAGATCAATGACGAACTCTCAAAGCTTTTCATTCAATTTAACAAGAATCTTCTGAATGCCACCAATGAATTTTTTGTGACAGTCTATGACAAGGCAGACCTTGCAGGACTTCCTGAAAATGTTGTGGCTGCTGCTGCAGAGGAAGCCACTGCTCGTGGGCTTGATGGTCTGTGGGTGTTCACACTCCGTGCCCCAAGTCGTCTTCCGGTGCTCGAGTCTGCTGACAACCGTGGCCTTCGTGAGGCTATCTATAAAGGCTACACAAGCCTTGCAAGCTATGGCGAAAACAGCAATTATCCAGTAATTGAGAAGATAGTAAAACTTCGCGCTGAAAAGGCAAAACTAATGGGCTTCGACAATTTTGCGCAGATGCAGACGGCTAAGGTAATGGCAAAGAATCCCGAAGCTGCTGAGAGCCTGCTTCTTCAGGTGTTTGAGCCGGCTGTGAAGCGCTCTCAGGAGGAAGTGGCTGACATGCAGGCATACGTGGATGCCAATGGCGGTGGATTCAAGATTGCTCCCTGGGATTATTACTACTATGCCGGAAAGGTTAAGGAGCAAAAATTCGGACTCAGCGATGCTGATATCCAACCATATTTCTCTCTCGAAAATGTAAAGAAAGGTCTTTTCTACTGTGCAGAGAAACTCTATGGCATAAAGCTCGTCGAGATGCCGGATGCTCCGAAATATATGGATGAAGTGACTGTCTATGATGTGCAGGATGCCAAGACAGGGGAACATATTTCAGTATTTATGACCGACTTCTTCCCACGCTCCACTAAAGTGCAGGGTGCATGGATGGAACAGATGCAGCCTGCCGGAATGTATGCCGATGGAGTAATGAAGCGTCCGATTGTATACAACGTGTGCAATTTCTCCCGTCCGGCAGGTGATGTGCCGGCTCTTTTGACTCTCGATGAAGTGGAGACGATGTTCCATGAGTTCGGACATGGTCTTCAAGGGATGCTTGGTCAATCCAAATATAAGACTCTTGCAGGCACAAATGTTGACCGTGATGCAGTAGAGTTACCATCTCAGCTTAATGAGCATTGGGCTACATCTCCTGAGGTGCTTCGCTACTATGCAAAGCATTACAAGACCGGAGAACCGATCAGTGAGGAAATGATCCAGAAGATACAGGATGCTTCAAAGTTCAACCAGGGCTTTATCACTACCGAACTTGCCGGAGCTGCTCTTCTCGACCTTGCATGGGGCAAGACAGATGGCGAAAATATCGATGTCCCCGGTTTTGAGGCTGCCTTTGCTGAAAAAGTCGGTATGCCGGATGAAATCACCTATCGCTACCGTTCACCCTATTTTAAGCATATATTCGGTGACGATGGTTATGCTTCCGGATATTATACTTATCTATGGGCTCAAGTGCTTGAAGCAGATGCATGGGAGCTCTTCAAGGAAAAGGGTATTTTCGATAAGAAGACAGCTGAAACCTATAAGAAGAATATTCTCGAGGGTGGCGACGACAAGGATGCGACTGAGCTTTTCAAGAACTTCCGTGGTCATGCCCCCGATGCTAAGGCACTGCTTCGCCTAAGAGGATTTGAAGACGAGCCTCAGAAGCAGAAGAATGTAAAGGTGTATAAGGACAAACACTAAATAATAAGTATTGAACAATAAGTGTTAAAAGCTCCCGGCTGAGGTTTTCTCGACCGGGACTTTTTATTTTTGCATTAACTCTCTGCCCAATTCAAAAACAGCCTTCTCGTGTTCTTTCCTACAGATAAAATGAGCGAACTGGGGATTGTAGGGATTCTTTGGATCTTCAATCTTTACTCGGTGATTGATAAATCCTGTGGAATCTTTATGTGTTCTCAAATATAAATCGAACATCCTTGAAAACAAGCGGCTTCTATATTCCTGAGGCAGTATGTCCCTATTATGCCTCAATACATCCGTTGCAGCATCGCAATAAAAACAAAGTACGGCATCTTCATTTTCATTCATAAATCTGGCGAGAATATCAGAAACAGCAAAAAGGGACTTATAGCCCACGTATCCTTCTCCGGCTTCACGAACCAATGTTACATCATAAAAAATAAGAGTCAAAGTCAATGGATCAGAAGAAAAAATACTTACAGTCTCATAGTCATAATAAGAAAGGCCAACTTTTATATGGTCGCCTTCCTGATTCAATATATCGAAAGATATATCCATTTACACTGTGATTGTAAACGTACACTGAGGTTTTTGAGACAGACGTTTTATCTGCTGCTCCTTTTTCTCCTTCAAAGAGTCGAATATCCGGATTACTGCTTTGGAAGGATCTTTAATTGTAATATCTCGTGTCATACGCTATAGGTTTTGGATGTTGCTTCTGCAAAATTACTATAATTATTCCTCAAAAGCAAATTTTCAGTCATAATTTTTATATATAAAACGTATGATAAGAAGAACTGTTCGAATGTAACGCCAAGTATCAATTTAAAGATCCTGCATGTTTATATGTAAATTTAAGATACGGCAGTTAGAATGAGATACATTCATATTTAGACGGAGTCTAAATTAGGGGTATAAGTGTGAATAATTTGGCAGAAAGTTTGGTGGATTGTAGATTTAGGTTTAAATTTGCATTACAAAACGAGCTGATAACACTTATAAAATAACAAACCTTTAAAGAATTACAATTATGGCTTATGTAATTGGCGACAACTGCGTCGCATGTGGCACTTGCCAGAGCGTTTGCCCAACTGACTCTATCACAGAGGGCGATATCTACCACATCAATCCGGACACCTGCATCGACTGCGGCAGCTGCGCACAGGTTTGCCCGAGCGACGCTATCTCAGAAGGCTAATCTTCAGAGAAGACGCAAGCAGAAACACAGGGTGCTGAATTTCAAATTCAGCACCCTGTTGGTTTTATAAGTGTTGTTGTGAGTTCATCTTAAGAGAGGTGACAGTGCATGAGGTGTCCGTCGGAGTCGCGTAGGTGCATACCGTTGCCTTCGCAGTATCGCCAGAAGGAGCAGTCGGCGCATTCTCCAGTCTTCATCCATGAACGGTCGCGGTATGGCTGGAATTTATTTTGCCATACTTCCCAGAAGTCATCCTTGTAGATATTGCCCTGCCGGTAGTTGGCGCGGATGCTCGGGCATGAACCGATTCCGCCATCAAGAAGCACTGATGCTACTGACACTCCTGCCTGGCACGAGAAGAAACTGTCGCGGACGATCCCTTCATAACTTCCGAGAAAGCCCTCGCAACAGAATGATGCCTTGATCCTTCCTTCTTTGCGAGTGGCTTTTATGAACTCCATGAGGGTCTTCATGTCATCATGCCCCATCTTGAATTCTTCATAATTTGCAGCGCGTCCAGAAGGGAAGATTGTAAAGAGTCGCCATGCTTTCACTCCGCATGAGATCAGGTGTTCTTTAATCTCATTCAGTCGGTGGAGGGTACGTTGGTTTACGCAGGTCACCACGTCGAAATTGATATCAGGAGTAGCGGCTACCATACGGATTGCAGCCGTGGCGCGGTCGAAAGATGCGGGGTGACACCGCATCCAGTTGTGGTCGTCTTTCAGTCCGTCGAGACTTATCGTCATGGCGTGAAGTCCTGCTCTGCGTAGACTCTGGAATCGTTCCGGAGTAAGTGCCAGTCCATTTGTGACGAATCCCCAAGGATAGCCACGGTCGTAGAGTTGACGACCTACGTATTCAAGGTCCTTTCTGAGAAGAGGTTCTCCGCCTGTTATGACGATGTTCACATGGTTTGGATTCACATGAGGGGTCAGCGAGTCAATAACCTTCAAGAAATCCTCGGCAGGCATATCCGGAATAATCGATGAACTCTTACAGTCGCTTCCGCAGTGGCGGCATGAGAGGTTGCACCGCCAAGTGCATTCCCAGAAAAGTTGACGCAATGGATGTTCGCGGCATTTCTCCTGCTTTATCTTTCGGAAGAGTTCAAGTCCGATACGCTGGCGGAGTGAGATTCCTTTCATTGTTTTATCGAGTCTTTTGGTTTCAGCTTAAAGTCGACAGTTGCTTCAGCTTCTCCCTTATACCAAGTGCTGGCATTCTCTTTATTATAATTCAGCTTGACGATCACCGAATCTGCCTCAAGTTCCGGTGAGGAAGGTATGCATACCACCTTTACTTCCCGATCCCCAAAAGATTCTCCTTTGGCTATATATTGGCCTTCGGTATCAGTTGCGACAGTCATGAATGAACATATTTCGGAGGGCGCATCAGAAGATGTCACTCGTATTTCTGCATCAGCTACAGCTTTCCCTTCTTCTGAGGTCACCGATCCTTTTATTTCAAAGTCGCCGGTCGGCATGCCGTACATGAGAAGAATTTCAGAAGGAGATGAGCAACTGAAGCCTAAAAGCGAGAGCAGAGCAGAGCATATTGATGTGAGAAGGGAAGAGAGTTTTAGATTGATAAGTTTCATTTGTATATAATTAATGTTTGCGGTTTAAAGTGAAATTTACGGTCTTTTGGGCTGCTCCACGGTATCCGTTAACAACTCTCTTAGCCGGCAGAGAAAGAGGTTTCTTTTTGATTTCACCGCGATCGTTGACAGATTCTGCCGGTAGGGAATCATTCTGTAGATATGTGAGATTGACAGTTATGGTGTCCGGACGAAGAAGAGAATCCATGGGTGTGCAGATTATTTGAAGACGATCACTGACTGCTTTACCGGCGAGGACGAAATTGCCGGCAGAGTCAGATCTGGCTATGGATATGACAATCTGATTTGCCTCGTTGTCGTATTTTGCTTTAATTTGAGCGTCTTTAACAGCCTCGTTGCCGTCGGCTGACGAAACAGACCCTTTTATTTCGAAGTCACCTACCGGCAATCCGTACATGACACGAACTTCTGAAGAACTATCAAAACCGAGCAGCGAGAGTAGGCTTGCGCAGAGAGCTTTTACGCAAAACGCGAAACTGTTTCTAATTTTGGGCATATTTATTATTTTTTTTAATTGAGATTGCAAATTTAATAAAATTATCGTATCAAAACAACTAAGAATGTAAAAAAATGATAATCTTAAAAATTAAGACTCCCTATCCGAATGAAATAGTGTTTTTCAAGAATGTTTATGGACTTTTTTTATTAACTTTGCAGTCTGGTCGCGGCAGATGCCGTGAGTTTTATCCGATACGCTGGCGGAGTGATAGTCCTTTCATTGTTTTATAGAGACCTTTGGTTTCAACTTAAAGTCGACAGTTTCTTTAGCTTCTCCTTCATACCAAGAGCTGGCATGATCTTTATTATAATTCAGTTTGACTATCACCGAATCTGCCTCAAGTTCCGGTGAGGAAGGTATGCATACCATCTTTACTTCCCGATTCGCATAAGATTCTCCTATGGCTATATATTGGCCTTCGGCGTCTGTTGCTACAGTCGTGAATGAAAATATTTCGGAGGGCGCATCAGAAGATGTCACTCGTATTTCCGCATCAGCTACAGCTTTCCCTTCTTCTGAGGTCACCGATCCTTTTATTTCAAAGTCACCCGTCGGCGTGCCGTACATGTCTTCAGTAGGGGATGAGCAACTGAAGCCTAAAAGCGAGAGCAGAGCTGAGCATATTGATGTGAGAAGGGATGAGAGTTTTAGATTGATAAATTTCATGTGTATATAATTTTTTGTTCTTTATTGTATAGATACGAGTTTATGGTGAATACTGCATGTAGAAGAGAAAAAAACTTGCGTCTTATGCTACATATTTTATCATTCCAATGAAGTGGTTTAAACTAATTTTTTATTAACTTTGCAAACTCATTGCGATGGGTTTTACGAGTACGAAACAGATAGAATTTAGAAGTATGCAGATAAAGACACCTGTAGAGACGCTTGAGGCTTCCATAAAAGGAGCCTGTATGAAGATAGAAAATACGATTAAGCATCCGGGACACCTGTTTGTGGCAGCAATAGCCGCGGGGGCTTTTATAGCCATAGGCGGTATTCTTTCATTAACTGTTGGGTTTGGTTTTCCGGGTATTTCTTCAAGTAATCCTGCATTGTGCAAGCTTCTGTCGGGTGTTATGTTTCCGATTGGTCTTATTCTTGTCGTTATTCTTGGAGCGGAGCTCTTCACCGGCAATAATGCGATGCTCATTCCGGCTTATATGGAGAGACGCTACGGTTTCGGAGCAGTTTTTGCCAACTGGGGACTCGTATATTTAGGAAATTTTGTGGGTGCTGTCGGATTCACATATCTTCTCGTCTATCTTGTCGGCCTGACATCTGCCGATCCATGGCACTCCGCCATTATCGGCATAGGGGTTGCCAAGACCTCTATGCCGTGGGGTGTCGTGCTTCTTAAAGGAATAGGTGCCAACTGGTTTGTGTGTCTTGGTGTATGGCTTGCGCTCGCCGGACATAATCTATTGGAGAAGGCTCTTGGCTGTTGGTTGCCTGTCATGGCTTTCGTAGTATTAGGATACGAGCACTGCATAGCCAATATGTTCTATCTTCCTCTCGCCATGCTGGAGGGAGCTCCGATTGGGATAGGGGAGAGCCTCTGGCGCAATCTTCTGCCTGCTACCATCGGCAACATCATCGGCGGTGCCATCTTCGTAGGATGCCTTCATTGGTATCTGCACCGAGTCCGGAAGTGAGATCACCAGTTGAAGCGGAAGCCGATTGGAATTGAGATGCTCCAGGGCTCATCGTCGGTCCAGATGTTGGGAAGATCACATTCCTGTGGGAAGTGATAGCGAAGCGATGGCTCAATGAAGATATCTACTCTCTTTGAGAGACGGAACGCCACTCCCACACTTGTACCTGCCGACCATACGACCTTTGAATCGAAACGACCACTTTGACAGTAAGGATTCGGAGCGATTTGGGCACGTGAATAGATCGGTATATCTACTTTTCCTCCCAATCCGAAGTATAGTTTGAGTCTTGGGGTTGTGTAAGCATAGAGGTTTACTTTTAAAGGAAACCCAAGATAGTGCCAATGGCAGGTGGCTACATCGTTGCCATTAGATGAATAGCGTTCAAAATCAGTGTGAAGATAAGAGTAGACGACGCCTGATTCCAATCCAAGCCATGATGAGAAATGCTTTTCTGCCACCAACGCGAATGATATCGGGAGATGATGGCGGCGAGAGAAAGAATTAAGATAATCGTCGGGTGTTGTTCGCTTCTCATATCGGGGCATGCGGCTACGAACTTCTGACTCGGACTTGTCACCGTCTTCTTTGGGTTCATTTATGTCAGGGGGAATTATGGGGGGATCATCCATGTCAAAGCTAAATGAATAATCTTTGTGCTCTAATCCGTCAAAAGCCCATGCTCCGGCGTCGCAGTATATGCTTGCCGACCAATTTTTGGTTTTGACTTTATTATTAGGCAGTAGAGCAAAGAGTTGGTCGTGGTGGGTATCATTGCTATCATCAATGGTTAGTGATAGGATTTCCGGTTTTGATGAGGGTGTAGAAATTCCTGTGGAATCTGATTTTATGACTGATTGAGTTGCGGATTCATTCGCAGGCTGAGCATCAGAAACAATGTCGTCAGATGAATCATTTATAAATGAAGCCGACGATCTGATTGAAGTATATGGCATCTTTGCTTGAGCGGTGGGCTTGGATTCTGCTTTCGGCATTTCAGCTGGAACTTCCTTTGATTTGCTCTCTTTACTGAATGGCAGTATCTTAGGATTGGCATCTGCCGAAAGATGTTCGGGGGTATGAAGCAAGTCGCTATGTCTGGCTATGAAGAAAATGCCTGAAGATAAAATAAGAATCAATAAGGAAATGAGTCCGGCACGGAGCTGATAGTCCTTAATCAATTCGCGCAGACGCAGTTTTGCATGGAAAAGTTGGGAAGAAGAAGAATTGGGGGCTATACCGAGGATTTTAGAGATTTCTTTGTGAGACTTTCCTTCAAGCACTGCGAGACGGAACACTTTCTGATATCCATCAGGCAACTTACGTATGAGTGATTCGATGGTGGCAAAGTCGAGAATGTCGTCAAGTTCGGTATCATCTGACGTTTCTGGTATTTCCTCAAGAATTGAAGTGACGGTCTGTGCCTGCAGGTATTTAAGGGAGAGGTTTTTCATTATCGTGGCGAGCCAGAAATCAATAAGCTTCGGATCTTGGACAGTATCGAGACGTGTAAAAGCAGCAATGAAACCATCATGCAATATATCCTGTGCGCTGTCGCTATCTGTGACATATCTTTCGATGACATGGAGCATGCGTGGTGCGAAGCGAGTGTAGAGTATGCTCATGGCATCTCTATCCCCTCTTCTGCACTCCTCCACGAGTGTCTGATTATCGATATTCAGGTCAAGACTTTTCACACTATATAAGATACCGTATCATTCTTAATACTGCATCTCTTACAAAAAAATTAACTTTAGATGGTAAAGTTAAGAAATTTTCAATGAATACTACTGTTAATTTTGGCGAAAATGTCATTTTGGAGAGGATGTTTGAAAAAAAAGTAGTAAATTTGCAGATTGAAGTTATAGAAAAGAAAGGTCTATGAAAAAAGTATATATAAGAATAGTGTCTGTAGCGTTGACAGCGATAGTGCTTATAGGTTGGTCAGGAGCCTTTGCCACCAAGTCTTCAATTGGAACAGATTCCAATAGGGCCAAAGCTCGTTATTATTACGTGGAGGGAAGTGTGGCGCTTGCTGAAGGCAGAGGTCCGGAGGCATACGAATTGATAAAGAAGGCCGCACTTACTGATCCTGACTATGCCGAGGCTAATTATACATACGCATTGATGCGCATGACACTGCGCAATGATACTCTGTCTACGCCTACCGAAGCAGCAAAATCCATTGACATGATGCGTGCATACGTAGATCAATATCCCAAAGAGACGGAAGAGGCTATGAACTATTCCTTCCTCGTGGCACGAACCGGAAATATTGATGAGGCTATCCGTGTCGCCGAACGTTCGGATACACTTGCCGGGAGTTTGCCTACAATCCTTTTGCAACTTGCGCAATATTATACTGCAAAGCAAGATTTAGACAAGGCTATTTCCACTCTCGATCGATATGTCAGAATCGAAGGGAATGACCCTGATATTGCATTGAGGAAATTCTCTCTGATGTATATGAAAGGAGATACAACAGGCATTCTTAGTGAAAGTGCTCGCCTTGTAAAAGAGAATCCCATGAGTACAGAATACCTGCTTATCAGGGGCAATGCTATGGAAGCGCTTGCTATGCCTGACTCAGCACTTGTGTGCTATCAGCAGGCTGAAACCCTTGATCCTGATGATGGAAAAGTCAAGCTGACACTTGCCAATTATTATCTTGAGAGAGGAGACTCTGCAGCCTACGACCAGAAGAGCCGTGAGGCAATACTGAGTGAAAATATCATGCTTGAGGAAAAACTCGACATGATGACACGCTATATGCAGAATATCATCGCAGATACGACAGCTGATTCTCGTCGTGGTGCAAGACTCTTCGACGGATTGCTTCTTCAGTATCCGCACGAACCTAAGGTGCTTGACCTTGGAGCGCAGTATTCCGCTACGATCGGCGACTATACACGTGCACAGGAACTGATGGCTTACGCTACCGACCTTGAACCGGAGAACCCTGATTATTGGACACGCCTTGCGCATTTCTATTTTTCAGCAGACCAATATGATAAGGCGATATCTACCTGCGAAAAGGCAATGGAGAAACTTTCGGAGACTCCGCGAGGATTGCTGCTTGTCTTAGCCACAGCTTCTTCTCTTACTGAAGACTACGACAAAGCTCGCGGAGTATATCAGCAGCTGCTTGATATGGAACTTCCAGGCGCTTTGCTTACTGACGACTCTAAAACGATGCTGCAGAAGGCAGGAAAACTATCGTATGAGAGTTTGATGAGGGTAGCTAATCTATTCCAAATGGTTGGCGACGGCAGTTTTAAGACCGGAAATATCGATAGGGCTATGAAAGAATACGACGTAGTGCTTGCTATCGAGCCGGAAAGTGCCATAGTGCTCAATAATTATGCCTACTATCTTGCACTTGGAGGAGGAGATCTCGACAAAGCAGAAGAACTCAGCCAAAAGGCTGTGGAAGAACAGCCTGAAAATCCTACATATCTTGACACGCTTGCTTGGATCCTCTATTTGAAAGGTCGGTATGCCGATGCTTTATTGATTCAAGAAAAGGCAATGGAGAATTTATCGCCCGAAGCAGATGGTTCAGGTGAATTTTGGGATCATCTTGGAGATATTCAGTATCGTTGCGGGGAGAAAGACAAGGCTCTTGAAAGCTGGAAAAAAGCACTCGAACTTGACAAGGATAATAAGAAGATCGCTGAGAAAGTTCGTAACAAACGATTGACTATAAACGAATAATTAGCAACTATCAACGTTAAACGATTTGATGCTATAAAAGATATATGGATTGGATAAAGAATATATTAGTGGCTCTTGTAGCTTTAGTTTCGGGTTTTGAAATGTCTGGACAAGCTGCTCCTGACTCAATTGCAATTTGTCCGCCGGGAGAACCTGCTGAAGCTATGAGTCCGGAAAGTGGCAGTGTATCGAGGCTATTGACATTGGAGGAAATTGCTGTGGCTACAGACACCATCGTTGCAAATTATGATTCCGATTGGAAAGAACTGTCGATGCAAGGAAAACTTAATTTTGACGGGCTTCCAATGTCAGTCAGCGTCAAAATATATATGAAAAGAGGGGAATCGATCATCCTGTCGGCTCGGGCTCCATTCGTAGGAGAGGTAGCTCGAGTGGAGGTATGTCAGGATTCTGTAATTCTTATCAACAAGCACTTGCGCACTTATAATGTGCAGTCGTTTGTAGATCTTGAAGTAGATAAGAAGGCATATCTGACAGATCTTCAAGATATACTGTTAGGTCAGGTAGCGTTTCCGGGGCATGGCCGTTTGACTCCGGAGTTGGCATCACTTTCGCAGTGGATCGCATTGCCAACTGAGGAAACTCTGATTTATCCTTCCGGAAATCTACAGGTTGCCGGCACTGAATATGGTTTCGTCATGGACTCAATCTTACAGTTACAGTCGTTTGTGCTTATGTTGAAGAGGGCAAATGTGGTGCTGGAGACAAAATATCAGTATGGAGATAAGGGCTGGACACTCGGTATAGAGATTTCACTGCCTAAGAAGAAGCTGAATGGGGATGCTCAGCTTTCTTATCCGGAGTATGATCCGACTCCCCTTGAATTTACAGATCTCGGGTCGAAATATCGGAAAGTTGACTTTAAAGCTCTTTTGAGGTTTTGAGTGCTATTAATAATGATGAATTATAAAAGATGAAGTTAAAGATGCTTTATTCTTCTGAAAATATGAGACGTGGGGTAATACTTCTGCGTCATCGGGTTTGTATGGTCTTTGCTGTTGTGTTGCTTGCTGCAGGTATGCCGACAAGTGATTTTGTCTGCAATGTTTCGGCACAGTCAAAGACTTCCAACAATACAAAGAAGAAAAAAACTTCATCATCCGGAACTCAAAAAAAGATATCTTCAACTTCATCGGCACAGAAGAAATCTTCCACACAGAAAAAGAGTGCAACGAGCCCTAAAAAAAATACATCTTCAAAGAAGGCGTCGCAGAGTCAGAAGCAATCGGCAAAAAATCAGAAAAATACTAAGTCTTCGAATAAATCATCTCAAACAGGCAAGAGACAAACGTCAAAAAATAAGAATGTTTCTTCTTCTCCGAAATCGTCAGTAGAGGCTCAGCGCTTGCAGGAAGCTGCTCAGCGTGACATACAGCAGACAAAGGAGAAGCTTCGCATGAATGAGCAGGAAATAAAGACAGGACTTTCGGATTTGAATCGCCTTTCTGCCGACATAGCCACAGGAAAGAAGCAGGTGGAGGGACTACAGAATAAAGTGTCGTCGCTCAATAAGCAAATTACAACTATTGGCAATGAGATAACCAAAAACGAGGCTGAATTGAAGTTGATGCGTGAGGAATATCTCAAAGCTGTCAAGAAGATGCGTCTGACTAAGAAAAATCAGTCTGTATTGGCATTTATTTTTGCTTCGGAAAACTTCAATCAGGCAATGCGAAGAATCCGCTATATGCGTCAGTTCTCAGAATGGAAATCTCGCAAAAGTGCTGATATTGACAATAAGATTGAGCTGCTTGGAAAGGAACGTTCGCGACTTGCGGAGGCGAAAGAGTCGCAGACTGTAGCTTTGGGACAGCTGACTAAGTCGCAACAACAGTTGGAGGAAAATCATAAAAAGCAAGAAGCGCTTGTGGCGAATTTGCGCCGAAACGGTGATGCGCTTCAGGCTCATCTGATAGCAAAGCAGAATGAAGCAAACCGCTTGAAAGAGACTATATCTACTCTTATCGCTCAAGAACAGGCAAAGGCTGAAGCTGAGCGCAAAGCGCGTGAGAAAGCTGAGGCGGAGCGCGTAGCAAAAGAGAAGGCAGAAGCCCAACGAATAGCTGCAGAAAAAGCTGCCGCAGAAAAAGCTGCCGCTGAGAAAGCAGCCGCAGAGGAAAAAGCATTGGCTGAGAAGGCTGCCGCAGAGAAAGCATCTGCAGAAAAAGCTGCAGCAAAGGCATTGGCTGAAAAGATAGCTGCTGAGAAGGCATTGGCAGAGAAATCGGCAGCAGAAAAGGCAGCTGCGCAGAAAGAAGCGGAGGAGAAAGCCAAAGCATATAAAAAAGCAGCTGAAGAGAAGGAAAAGGCCGACAGAAAATTTGCCGAAGCTAAAGCAAAGGCAGAGGAGAAGGCTCGTAAGGAGCAGGAAAAACTGGATAAAAAGAAGTTTAAAAATAGTGAGAAGAGTTCCCGCAATCGCCGTGACCGTGGCTTGAAAAACAAAGTTGAGGTCAGAGAAAAAGTGGAGGCTTCAAAGAGTGCTGATCCGGTTGCTGTAGCCTCTCCTAAGAGTGTAGAGAATGCTGCAAATGCGGCGCCGGTTAACTTTGCGAGTCTTCGAGGAAGTCTCCCGAAGCCGGTGGATGGAAGTTGGCGAATCACTAATCCCTTCGGACGCCATGCCATGCCGGAGATGCCGGAGATTGAATACGACAACCCCGGTATCGACGCAGAAGTGGCGAAAGGCGCCACCGTAAAGTCAGTATGTGGAGGCAAGGTGTCGGGCGTCTATAAGCTGGCGGGATATGGCAATGTAGTGATTGTCAATCACGGAGATTACTATACTGTATATGGCAATTTGGCATCTACCAATGTCTCGGTCGGCACTCAGGTAAGCAGTGGATATACATTAGGCACAGCCGGAGCTGACCCCGACGACCAGCGCCATGGCTCCGTCCATTTCGAAGTCTGGAAAGGCCGCGAAAAACAAAACCCCACCTCCTGGCTCCGCTGATGCTCCATTTCTTATAAAACGAGCTCTAAAAATATCATGCACATTCGGAAGAAAATGTGTAATATATGAAAGATTTGGGGATATTATTTAAATATTTTGCTGTAAGATTTGGCTGGAAAGATAAAAAAATGTAATTTTGCATTTTAAACAGGAAATCTTATGGTAAATCAGTTGAGAAGTCAGGCTACTACCGAGGGGAGGCGTATGGCTGGTGCCCGCGCCCTTTGGAGAGCTAATGGGATGAAGGAGGAGCAATTTGGCAAACCAATCATCGCAATTGTCAATTCGTTCACTCAGTTTGTGCCGGGACATACACACCTACATGAAATAGGACAGATAATCAAGAAAGAAATAGAAGCTCTCGGTTGCTATGCCGCTGAATTCAATACAATAGCGATTGACGATGGTATTGCTATGGGACATGACGGTATGCTATACTCTCTTCCATCGCGCGACTTGATAGCTGACTCTGTAGAATATATGGTCAATGCCCACAAAGCAGATGCGATGATCTGCATCAGCAATTGCGACAAGATCACTCCAGGAATGCTTATGGCTGCCATGCGACTGAACATACCCACAGTTTTTGTCTCAGGAGGTCCGATGGAAGCTGGGCGTATTGGTGATCGCAAACTTGATCTCATCGACATCATGATCGATTCAGCCGATCCTTCAGTCTCTGATAGCGATGTGGAGATTCTCGAAAAAGAAGGTTGCCCAACTTGCGGATCATGCTCCGGTATGTTTACTGCCAACTCCATGAACTCCCTCAACGAAGCCATAGGACTTGCATTGCCAGGCAACGGTTCGGTGCTCGCTACACACGTCAACCGTATGAAGCTTTTCAAAGACGCAGCCAAGAAAATAGTAGAAAACGCATATAGATATTATCAGGACGGCGATGACTCAGTGTTGCCAAGAAGCGTCGCAACTCGCGAAGCATTCCTCAACGCAATGTCTTTAGATATCGCCATGGGAGGAAGCACCAACACTGTGCTTCATCTCCTTGCCATAGCAAACGAAGGGGGTGTAGACTTCACTCTCGACGATATCGATGCTCTTTCGCGCAAAGTGCCCGTGCTCTGCAAGGTGGCACCCAATTCACATTATCATATAGAAGATGTCAATAGAGCCGGAGGAATTATATCTATTATGAAAGAACTCGCTGACAAAGGACTTGTAGATACATCCGTAAAGCGAGTGGACGGACAGACTCTTGCCGAAGCTATCTCAAAATACGCATTAGGAGGAGCAAACTATAGCGAAGAGGCAGATATACTTTGGCGTAGTGCTCCGGGTGTGGTGCATACCACAGAAGCCGGCAGTCAGACAATGATGTACAGAGACCTTGACACTGACCGTGCAGCCGGTTGCATACGCGACTACGAACATGCATACGTGAAGGATGGGGGTCTTGCGGTGTTGAAGGGCAATATCGCCAAAGATGGATGCGTAGTAAAGACGGCTGGGGTAGACGAAAGTATTTTTAAATTTTCAGGTCCGGCGAAGGTATTTAATAGCCAAGATGAAGCAGTGGATGGAATCCTCGGAGGCAAAGTAGTAAGCGGTGACGTTGTAGTCATAATCTATGAGGGACCTAAAGGGGGACCCGGAATGCAGGAAATGCTTTATCCTACAAGTTATATAAAGAGCATGCACCTCGGGAAAGAATGTGCTTTGATTACAGACGGACGATTCTCGGGAGGCACATCAGGACTGTCAATCGGGCATATATCTCCGGAAGCGGCTGCAGGAGGGAATATCGGTCTTGTCCGCGATGGAGACATTATAGATATTGACATTCCTGCAAGAACAATCAATGTCAGACTTTCTGATGATCAGCTTGCAGCTCGTCGCAAAGAAGAAGAGGCGTTCGGCAAAGAAGCTTTCACGCCGAGAGGACGCGACCGACACGTGAGTCGGGCCCTGAAAGCTTATGCTGCCAATGTAACTTCTGCCGACAAAGGAGGGGTGCGTTGTGAGTTGTGAGGTTGTGAAGTTGTGGAGTTGTGGGGTTGTGAGGTTGTGGAGTTGTGAGGTGGAGTAAGATAAAATAATCAGATATGGAAGAAAAGATAACCGGTTCGGAAATATTGATCCGCGCCTTGGCAGATAATGGGGTCGAATGTATGTTTGGCTATCCCGGGGGTCAGATAATGCCGGTATATGATAAAATATATGAAAATGAATATGGTGTGCGTCATTATCTTGCGCGCCATGAACAGGGTGCAATTCATGCCGCTGAGGGCTATGCCCGCGCTACAGGTCGCACCGGCGTAGTTGTCACTACATCCGGTCCCGGTGCAATGAACTTGCTTACCGGGTTGGCAGATGCACTTATGGACAGCACCCCGATTGTAGCGATATCCGGTCAGGTCGGTACGGCCATGCTTGGAAAGGATGCGTTTCAAGAGAGCGATGTGATATCAAGTGTGCTCCCGGTCACTAAATGGGCAATCCAAGTCCGTACGCCGGAGGACATTGCCCCTGCTTTGAGTCGCGCATTCTATATAGCTAATTCAGGACGTCCCGGTCCCGTTGTGATCGACCTTGCTCGTGATGCTCAGGTAGGGACAGCGGTATATGAAAAACAGACGGCACCCTTTATACGCAGTTATGATTCCGATCCGGTGCCTGCTCAAGAAGCCATCGAAGAGACAGCCCGTTTCATCAACGAGTCGGAGCGCCCATTGGTGCTTGCAGGCCATGGAATAATGATATCAGGTGCTGAGAAAGTTCTTTCTGAATTCGCAGAAAAGGGAGAATTGCCGGTAGCCACCACGATGCTTGGCCTTTCAGCTATTCCTACTGATCACCCACAATATGTAGGTATGCTCGGCATGCACGGAAATCTCGGACCGAACATCAACACCAATCGTGCGGATTTGATCCTTGCGGTAGGAATGCGTTTCGACGACCGTGTGACGGGAGATATAAAGAAATATGCCCCAAACGCCAAGATAATACATATAGATATCGATGAAAGTGAATTTGACAAGATGATCAAATGCAACCTTCATATCCATTCCGACGCGCGCAAGGCTCTTGAATCGTTATTGCCTCTTGTGGAAGGCAAATCTCGTAAGGAGTGGCGAGCTTCCTTCGATCAACATCGCAAGGTGGAGGAAGAACGCGTCATGGCTCGTGAACTCAAATGCGCAGCTCCCGATGGCAGGATGCTCATGGGTGGAGTGGTCAGGAAAGTTTGTGAGGCTTTCGGAAACGATGCAGTCATAGTGACAGATGTCGGACAAAATCAGATGTTTGCAGTGAAGTACTCACGTTTCAAATCATCTCGCAGCCTGATATCTTCAGGAGGCTTGGGAACCATGGGCTTTGGACTTCCGGCAGCAATTGGTGCCAAGATTGGAGTCCCGGGCAGAAATGTAGTGCTGTTTTGTGGTGACGGTGGTCTTCAGATGACGGTTGAAGAATTTGGAATGATAATGGAGTATGGTGTCGATGTCAAGATTGTGCTGCTCAACAACAACTTCCTCGGCAATGTGCGTCAGTGGCAGCATCTTTTCTTTAAGGGGCGTTTTAGCAGCACGCCGATGGTGAATCCCAACTTCAAGATGCTTGCCGGGGCATACGTGATAGAGGCTGCGGATGTGGCTGAGGCATCGCAACTTGATGATGCTATCAAAAAGATGGCTGACCATGATGGTGCTTATCTTCTCAATGTCAATATAGATGAGACGGATATGATTTTCCCTATGACACCCGGCGGAAATGGAGTTGATGAGATATTGCTTAATGAATCTGAATACTATAAACCGGTCTGAAGTTATGGAAGAACAATTGTTTACAATCGCAGTATATACCGAAAACAGAGTGACCCTCCTTCATCAGATATCGATGATATTCAGCCGTCGTTGTCTCAATATCGACAGTATGACAGTGAGCGCTTGCTCGATAGAAGGGGTGCATAAATTCACTATCACATGCCGTTCTACCCGCCAAATGATGGAGCAAGTCGTAAAGCAATTGGAAAAGCGAATAGATGTCATAAAGGCATTCTTGCTTACCGACGATGAGATACTTTTCCAGGAAGTGGCGCTTTATAAAGTTCCAACTGAAAATGTTGTCAATACTGACATTGAAGAAATAGTGCGCAAGCATGGAGCGCGTGTGCTTGAGATCCATCCTGAGTACACTGTGTTTGAGAAGACCGGTCATACTCATGAGATCAAGGAACTCTATGAGCATCTTAAGCCACTGGGCATCCGCCAATTTGTCAGATCCGGCAGAATTGCCGTCACTCGCTCATCGCGCGAACTTGTCGATGAATTTCTGGAGCTGCGGAGTAAGCGCAAATTAGACCAATAAGACTAATAAATCCAATTAGACTAATTAGACTAATTAGACTAATTAGCCCAATAAGACTAATTATAATTAATTCTAAATTCTAAATTCAAAATTCTAAATTATTATATATTATGGCAAAAATGAAATTCGGCTCAGTTGAGGAGACTGTAGTCACAAGAGAAGAATTCCCTCTTGAGAAAGCACGTGAGATACTGAAAGATGAGACAATCGCAGTGATTGGCTATGGCGTGCAGGGACCCGGCCAGAGTCTCAATCTCCGCGACAATGGTTTCAACGTGATTGTAGGCCAGCGCGCAGGTAAGACCTACGACAAGGCTGTAGCCGACGGTTGGGTGCCGGGTGAGACATTATTCTCCATTGAAGAAGCTTGCAAGAAAGGCACGATCATCATGTGTCTGCTTTCTGACGCAGCTGTGCTTTCTGTATGGCCTACTATTAAGGAAAACCTCACGGCAGGCAAGGCACTTTACTTCTCTCATGGTTTTGCTATCGCATGGCCGGAGCGTACCGGAGTAGTGCCTCCCGCTGACGTAGACGTAATTCTCGTGGCTCCCAAAGGAAGCGGCACTTCTTTGCGCACTATGTTCCTTGAAGGTCGTGGCTTGAACTCAAGCTACGCAATTGAACAGGATTACACCGGACGCGCTCTCGAACGCACTCTTGCACTTGCAATCGGTATCGGTTCAGGATATATCTTTGAGACAACTTTCAAGCGCGAGGCTTACAGTGACCTTACCGGCGAGCGTGGTAGCCTTATGGGTGCAATCCAGGGTCTTTTCCTTGCGCAGTATGAAGTGCTCCGTGAGAACGGTCACACTCCATCAGAGGCATTCAATGAGACTGTCGAGGAGCTCACTCAGTCGCTCATGCCGCTCGTCGCAAAAAAAGGTATGGACTGGATGTATGCCAACTGCTCAACTACAGCACAACGCGGTGCGCTTGATTGGATGACTCCGTTCCATGATGCTATCAAACCCGTCATGCAGAAACTCTACAAGAGTGTAGCAGACGGCATTGAGGCTCAGAACTCAATCGACTCTAACTCTAAACCCGACTATCGTGAGGGTCTTGAGAAAGAACTCAAGGATCTCCGCGAGAGCGAGATGTGGCAGGCAGGCGCAGTAGTTCGTGGTCTGCGTCCTGAAGGAAACTAATTCTTTAATGCATAATTCATAATGCATAATTCATAATGCATAATTCATAATTCTTAGACAATTTAATTTAATTATGCATTCATCATTATGAATTATGAATTGAATTTGGGAGCCGGGAGACCGTCTCCCAATTTCTTTTCTGCAGTTTCTATTTGAATATCGTCGTATAGACCGAGGTCGATGAAGCTTTGTAGTAGAGTTGGTCCCCCTTCTACCATCAGGGAAGTAACTCCTTCGTCGTAAAGTTCGCGCATTTGCTCTTCAAGGTCATGGCGAGGCACTACGCGACGTGGAGCTCTACCGGGCCAATATCGGCAGTCAAGGCGTGGGTGGTCGATCTCAAGAGTGTTTTTCCCTACCATAATTGCATCTACCATCGAGCGCCTGCGATGCATCCATACGGAAGAAACCGGAGTTGAGAATTTGACAGGATATGGCTTGCCATCTTTATCTATTCCTGCCATAAAGCCGTCGGCACTCTGAGCCCATTTAAGCTGAATCCACGGGCGTCTGAGCCGATGGGCTGTCAGGAATCTGACATTTAGAGCGTCGCACTCTTCCCTGAGTACATCTTCTGCTACTTCCACGCCTGCTTCGCGCAGCATGCGTATCCCTTTGCCGCTTACCTCTATAAATGGGTCGGCACTTCCGACTACTACCCGGGGAATGCCGGTGTCTATAATCAGTTTGGCGCAAGGAGGAGTCTTGCCATAGTGTGAGCATGGTTCGAGAGTCACGTAGATTGTAGAGTCTGAGAGGAGATTGCGTTCGGATTCTTTAACTGAATTGATGGCACACACTTCTGCGTGTGGCCCTCCGAAGCGATGATGATATCCTTCTCCTATGATCTTGCCATCGGCTGCCACAATCACAGCACCAACCATTGGATTGGGAGATACCAGTCCTTCTCCAAGACGTGCGAGCTGAAGAGCCCGCTTCATATATTTCGTGTCGATTTGCATTGGAAGTAGTATTTTCCCTACAAAAATACACATAATTTATGAAATTTGCAAATCTGCCTTAAAAGTTGTTAAAAATGGAGGAAATAGGGGTTTGACGCAAAAAAAGTTGCCCTTTAATGTCGCTTTATTTAGCAAATAATGTTAATTTTGCAAGTTGAAACTACACGCGTTTGCGTTAAAATTATACGCTTGTGAATTTAAAGAACTCATTATTAAGAAGTTTGATGCTATCGGCATGCCTTGCAGTGCTGATTGGCTCGCTGTCATCGTGCAATAAGAAGACGGAGACAGAAGAAGAAATATATATGCCCGAATCTTCCGTGGCTGTGAAAGGATTCAGTCTCAAATCTAAGAGTGGCTCTAAAGTAAAGGTTGACTCAGTGTTTTTCTCTATCGATCTTAACAAGGGAGTTATCTTTAATGCTGACTCGCTTCCTGTTGGAACTGACGTCACCAGATTGGCTGCCACAATAACATATACTTCATCAGCATCGGCAGTGACGCTTACGCAGACCGGGGGTAAACATACCGGTGTGATCGACTATAAGACCAATCCCTCCGATTCAATCGACTTTTCAGGCAAAGTGGTCTTGAAGATAACTGCTGAAGATAAGACTACAAGCCGGGAATACAACATAAAGGTCAATGTCCATAAAGTGGAACCGGATTCTCTTGTGTGGGATGAGCTTGCTGTCACTCAGATGCCTGCGCGCAAAGACAATCTAAAGGAGCAGAAGACGGTAAAATATAAAGGCACCACATATTCTTTAATAAAAGAAGCTGATGACAGCTATACCATGTCGGTAGCTACCGACATCCTTGGTGGAGTATGGGACAAACGCGAAATTGCGTTGGGTTTTCAGCCGGATGTAAGGACTCTTAATTCTACTTCTGAAAAATTATATCTGCTCGACGCTGCGGGAGTGCTGTATACTTCTGCCGACGGACTCACTTGGAATAATGAGGGAGTGGTCTGGGCAAACATCATTGGTGCATACGATGATGTGATGCTTGGACTTCGCTACGATAACGGAAAACTCCTTCATACCTTCTGGCCTTCTGATGCAGGATATTCAGAATCTGCAGTTAGCGATGATTTCCCGGTGACTGATTATACCGACTTTGTGCAATTCAGCAATCGCTGGACTACATTGCCCATTGGGTTCATGGTAGGTGGTAGGATGCGTGATGGAAATTATACCGACAAGACTTGGGGCTTTGACGGCGATCATTGGGTAGTGCTTTCTGAAGGAATGACTCCGAAAGTGGCAGGCGCTACTTTAGTGCCATATTACGTGTATCGTAAGACATCCTCGTCGCTTGTGCAGACAGAGTTTTCTGTATGGTTGCTTATAGGTGGTAAGCGTAGCGATGTGACGTATAACCGAACTATATATGCGTCATACGACAACGGAGTCAATTGGTATGAAACAGACTCTCAGATGCAACTCCCTGATGATTTCCCGAGTCTCAGCAATCATGACGGCATAATGGTGGAATGGCCTAAGCAAGCATCACTTAAAGATAATTGGGAAAGCCGTTCCGGAATTCAGAAGCCGGGTATGGCGCGTATAAAATATAGGGTTGAAGACTACGAGGTGTATTGGGATTGTCCGTACATCTACATCTTTGGTGGCGTAGAGAGCGGTGGCAACCTGAACGATAAGGTGTGGCGTGGAGTCCTTAATCGACTGACGTTTGTGCCACAGTTCTGATGACAGATGAAAAGGCTCTTCTCTGTCATATTGCTGGCCGCATTCTGTATCTGGTTTGCCCAGTCAGCTTCGGCTCAGGAAGACTATCGGTTTGATGCCGGTGGAGGTATTGGTATGACCGGTTATCTTGGAGATGCCAACACCTCGAATCTATGGAGCCATCCCGGATTTGACGGTATGCTGCTCTTCCGTTACATAAAGAGTCCACGGATTGCTTTCAAAACCGGACTCTATGTCGGGACGCTTTCCGGCGATACTTCGGATATGACAGATGTCTTGCCGGATGCCGCCCGGTTTAAGTTCTCTACCACTTTTCTTGAACTCTGTGAGATGTTTGAGTTCAATTTCTTCAACTATGGGATAGGGGAAAAGTATAGAAAACTAAAACGCTGGAGTCCTTATATAACAGGAGGACTTGGCGCAACAGTATGGACAACAGACGGCTACACCGGAGTGGCGCTTACGCTCCCTTTCGGCATTGGAGCCAAATATAAGATCAACGAGAGGCTTAACCTCGGATTAGAGTTCCTCATGAAGAAAACTTTTTCTGATAGACTCGATGGCCGGGACCTTTCCGATCCACATGCCATAAAGTCGAGTTTTGCAAAAAACACCGACTGGTATTCAACACTTACAGTGACGTTGAGTTACGAATTTTCGAAGCGATGCGCCACTTGCAATTATAAAGATTAAAATACTCCGATAATGGAAACACTTGAAGATATTCTTGGCAGACTCGACATGACGAGTATTCCGCGTCATGTAGCCATGATCATGGACGGGAACGGTCGTTGGGCTAAAAACCGCGATAAAGTTCGCAGTGACGGTCACTATGAGGGCATCACGAGCGTGCACAATGTCACAGCCCTTTCATCCGATCTCGGAATTGAATACCTTACCCTTTACGCTTTCAGCACTGAAAACTGGAATCGTCCGAAGGATGAGGTAGATACGCTGATGACCATTATCGGATGGGCTATCGCAAGGGAGCTCCCTGAGCTTCTGCAGAATAATGTGAAGATTAATCTTCTTGGCGATATTGAGAGAGTGCCGGAAGGTCCTCGTGCCGAACTTTATGATTCACGAGATAAGACTGCTCATTGCACCGGTCTTCAACTCAATATCTGCATTAGCTACTCTTCAAGATGGGAAATAGCTGATGCAGCGCGAAAGCTTGCACGCGAAGCTGCTGAAGGAAAACTGAATCCTGATGACATTGATGAAGAAGTATTCAGCAATCATCTTGCTACTGCCGGTATGCCTGACCCCGATTTGTTGATAAGAACCGGTGGAGAGGAGCGAATCAGCAATTATCTTCTATGGCAGATTGCATATAGTGAACTATATTTCACTCCTACGCTATGGCCTGATTTCGGGAAAAAGGAATATGCTCTCGCGCTCGTAGACTATCAGCAACGCGAACGGCGATTCGGAAAGACTTCAGAGCAAGTGGCTCAATGAAGCTCAATGATAGGTAGCTTGACAACTGACAATTTGACAACACGACAACTTGACAACCAAAATATGAATTTCACCAAAAACATAGGAAGGCTTCTGACAGCCATATTGATAGTAGCCTCTTTCGTAGTAAGCCCTGAAGCCTCGGCTCAGACGCCTACAAACGACACAATTTATGCTCCGGACATCATCTATAGCCCTATTCCAAAGGTGTATGAGATTGCCGGCATTAAAGTGACCGGTGTCCCTGACGTAGAGGACTACGTAATTATTGGATATTCCGGACTTTCCGTAGGTGAGAAAATTGAAATTCCAGGAGATGCTATTTCTACTGCAGTGAAGCGTTTCTACCGGCAAGGTCTTTATTCCAAAGTGGAAATCAATCTTGAGAAGACTGTCGGCGATAAGGCGTGGCTTGAAATTTCGTTGAAACAACAGCCGCGTATGGCTGAAATACGCTTCACCGGTGTCAAGGGCGGAGAGAAGAAAGATCTTCTCGAACGTCTTGGTGTGGAAAAGGGTCAGCAGTTGACACCTAATATCGTAGCCCGTATCAAGCAAGTTGTCAAGCAATATTATTCAGATAAGGGATTTAAAAATGTAGTTGTGACATCTTCACAGCAACCGGATCTCTCTCAAGAGAATTATGATTATCTGACTATAAATGTAGATCGTCAGAGCAAAGTGAAGGTGCATAAGATATATGTCAATGGCAATAATGTCTTGTCCGACAGGAAATTCAAGAATGCTATGAAAAAGACAAATGAGAATCATGACATTCTTAATCTCTTCAAGCAGAAGAAATTTGTTGACTCCGACTATGCCGACGACAAGATCCGTATCATCGATAAATATAATGAGCTCGGATATCGCGATGCAGAAATTCTCAGTGATTCAATCGTGAAATACGATGATAAGGAAGTGGATATCTACATTACTGTAGATGAAGGCGACCGCTACTACATAAAGGATATCGACTGGGTGGGAAATACTATTTATTCTTCAGACTTCCTCAATCAAGTGCTTGGTATGTATCCGGGCGACGTCTATAACCAAAAGCGTCTTAACAAGCGTACTTCGGAAGATGATGATGCAGTCTCCAGCCTGTATCTTGACAACGGATACCTCTTCTTCCAGCTTGTGCCGATTGAGCAACAAGTGACAGGCGACAGCATCTCACTTATGATGAGAGTCTATGAGGGTCAACCTGCAAGGATCAATAAAGTTGTCATCAATGGTAATGATCAGCTTTATGAGAAAGTAATCCGTCGAGAATTGAGGGTTAAGCCCGGTGATTTGTTCTCAAAGCGAGCTCTGATGAACTCAGCGCGTGAAATTGCGGCATCGGGCCACTTTGACCCGGAGACTATGGGTATCAACCCAATGCCGAATGATGCTGATGGCACTGTGGATATCGTCTTTGACCTTGAACAGAAAGCCAACGACAAGGTGCAGCTTTCACTCGGTTGGGGCCAGACAGGTGTGACAGGGCAGGTAGCTCTCTCATTCTCCAACTTCTCAATCAAGAATCTCTTCAATCCGCAGAGCTATCGCGGCATCATCCCGCGAGGTGACGGACAGACATTCTCGATCTCTGCCCAGACCAATGCTAAATACTATCAGAGCTACAATATCAGTTTCTTTGATCCTTGGCTGGGTGGAAAGCGTCCGAATTCATTCTCCTTCTCAGTAGACTATAGCCGCTCTACCGGTGTCAACAGCCGCTTCTACAATCAGAGCTGGATGAATTCATATTCTTACTATCCTTATTATGGCGGTTCCTACGGAAGCAACTACGGCCAATATTACTATCAGAATGCGTACGACCCTAACAAGGTGCTTCAGCTTGCTGGCGTCTCTGCTGCCTACGGTACGCGTCTGACATGGCCGGATGATATGTTCCAATTCCAGGTGTCGCTTGCTTATCGATGGTACTACCTGAAGAATTGGGAATATCTCCGATTCATGCAGACCGGTGCGGCAAACTCAGTTGTGCTCGGTTTGAATTTGAGCCGCAACACCACCGACCAGCCGATATATCCGCGTTCCGGCTCAAGCTTCATGCTCTCTCTTCAGATGACTCCCCCATGGACTAAATTCCGTAAGGGTCACAATTGGGAGAAGCTTGCTGAGGAGGCTGCGAAATATGATGCGAAGGCTCAGGCTGCTCTATATAAGTGGATAGAGTATTGGAAACTCAAATTCCAAGCCAAGACCTTTACTCCGCTTACCAACCCGGATGGCAACTGGACTCTCGTGATGATGACTAAGGCGGATTTCGCATTGTTGGGATCCTATAATAAGTATGTGAAGTCGCCTTTCGAAACTTTCTATTTCGGCGGCGACGGTATGACAGGAAGCTACACTTACGCTACGGAGACTGTCTCAATGCGTGGTTATGAAAACGGACAGTTCACTCCATATTACTATGAAGCGTATGCTTACTCTAAGTTTACATTCGAACTCCGCTTCCCATTCATGCTGCAACCTAACACCACCATCTTTGCCCTTGCATTCGCGGAAGCTGGTAATGCTTGGACAGACATCAAAGACTTCGCTCCTTTCAACTTGAAGCGTTCTGCCGGTGTCGGTATTCGTCTCTATCTTTCAATGCTCGGATTCCTTGGTATTGACTGGGGTTATGGTTTCGACAAGGTATGGGGACGTCGTGGTGGTGGCAATCTTCACTTCGTGCTTGGACAGGAATTCTGACGCGTTGTATGAAATTTAAACTTTAATGGCGATTCGTTGTCTTTTAAGTAGTGATAACTTAAAAAATAGAAATAACATGAAGAAACTTATCATATCGTTAGCAATAGTGTTGGCAGCTGGTTTGGGTGCATACGCACAGAAGTTTGCGCTCGTGGATATGGACTATATCCTACGCAATGTCCCGAGTTATGAAATGGCCAACGAACAATTGAATCAAGTGTCGCAGCGCTGGGAGCGAGAGGTCACCGAGCTCTCCAAAGAAGCTGAGACAATGTATAAGAACTATCAGTCAGAGATGATATTCCTCACCGACGACCAGAAGAAGAGTCGTGAAGAAGAACTCGTGGCAAAGGAGAAGGAAGTCACCGATCTCCGCTACAAATATTTTGGTCCGGAAGGTGAGCTCTTTAAAAAGCGCCAAAGCCTCATGAAGCCTATTCAGGAAGATGTCTACAATGCAGTGAAGGCGGTAAGTGAAGAAAAGGGTTATCAAGTGATATTCGACCGTGCTTCTTCTCAGAGTATTGTCTTTGCATCCCCTAAGATTGATGTCAGCAACGAGGTGCTTGCAAAACTTGGATATTCTAAGTAATTCTAATTTCACTTTGTGAAATTTGAGGGTTATGGGGTGGTAAGGATAAGTTTTGGTGTGAGAAAAAAGAAATAATAAACAATAACAAATAAATTAAACAAACAGAAAGAAATGATCAAGAAAGTACTTTTGGCGATCGCGCTTATTTGCCCGATGCTTCTGTCTGCTCAGACCCTAAAGATAGGCCTTGTAGACTTCGCTACAGTTCTCCAGGCTATGCCTGACTACACCGCAGCTATGACTCAGCTCAAAGAAGTGAGCGGAAAATATGAGGCTGAACTTAAGAAACTTGGCGAAGAGATGAATCGCCAGATGACTGAGTTCCAGAATATGCCTGAGAATGAGCTTCCTGCCATCAAAGAGCGCAAGGCTCGTGAGATAAGCGACTATCAGCAGAAGATGCAGCAGTTTGAGCAGTCTGCTTCTGAAGATCTGAATAAGATGCACGGTGACCTTATGGGACCTATTACCCAGAAGATTTCTCAAGCAGTGGAAAGTGTTGGCCGTGAGGGTAGCTACTCTCTAATTCAGATGTATGATCCGCAGCTTGTACTATATCATGCCGAACCGGTAGAGGATGTGACTCCACTTGTAAAGGCTAAGCTCGGTATCAAGTAATAACTGATGTCTAAAATTGTGTTGAATCCAACACCATGACAGATAATAAAGCAGTGAGAATGGCGGAAGCTGATGCTTCCGCCATTTCCGTAGGTCCCATTGGTGTCTTCGATTCCGGCTATGGCGGACTTACTATTTTGAGGGACCTTCGAAAGATCCTTCCGGATTATGATTACCTGTATTTAGGTGATAATGCCCGTGCACCATACGGTTCGAGAAGTTTTGAGGTGATCTATCGTTATACTCTTGAAGCTGTCAAAGAATTGTTTGCTCGAGGATGTCCGCTTGTCATATTGGCGTGCAATACAGCTTCAGCAAAGGCTCTGCGTACTATCCAACAAAAGGATCTTCCCAATATTGATCCGACACGCAGGGTGCTGGGCGTGATTCGTCCTACGGTGGAGATTCTCGATAATGTCTCCGGTTCCGGTCATGTCGGTGTGTTGGGTACTCCGGGCACTGTCGCAAGCGAATCATACGTGATCGAGGCTACTAAACTTTTCCCGGACATGAAGGTCTCGCAACAGGAATGTCCGCTTTGGGTGCCAATTGTGGAGAATTCCGAGGCTGATGGGGATGGTGCGGATTATTTCGTCAAGAAGTATATTGATGCCATTATGGATAAGGACCCGGAGATCGATACGCTTGTACTTGCTTGCACACACTATCCTTTACTTATAGATAAAATACGCAAGTATGCTCCGGAGAATGTCCGGATTTTATCGCAAGGTAATCTTGTGGCAGAGTCTTTAAAAGACTATCTCCGCCGTCATCCTGAGATGGAATGCCGTCTTTCAAAAGGAGGATCTGTAGAGTTCCTTACGAGTGAGAATCCGGATAAATTTGATTCTCTTGCATCTGTCTTTACCCATCATCCGGTCAGATCGCGGCGTTGTGCGCTCGACTAATATGTATGTAGATATGGAAAATATACCTGAAGATGTAGCTGCAAAATTGCAAGAGCTCTCAGAGCGGATTTTGATGAATGCCGAAGATGAAGATGCTCTTATAGAGCGAGGTCGGCTTCACTGGTCGCTTGGCCATAGAAGCGAAGCAATTAATGACTATTTGGCTGCGCAAAAGCTCAATCCCGAAGGCAAGGCTAAGGAATTGCTCAAAGCTACCTACGAAATACTCAACTTTTACCATAAGGATCTCTTCAATCCTTAGAGTTCCCAAGGATAGAACATTGGCACCTGTACGGCTTGTGGACGCTGTGCAGGTGTTCGTTTTCTTTGGGGATATAGCATTATGCGCTTTTCTCGTGTCCAGCCGCGGTCATGATTGCGGATATAGACCACTACAAGACCATGCATACCTTTGGCGCGTCTACGCAGGTCGCCTGTCAGGTCGGTCATGTCGGCTACTTGGTTGGTTACATATTCCATCACGCGTTGCCCTCCGGCTACTACACGCACTGAGATTTTGTCGCCATAGCTCATGAGGGAATCTGCGCGCCCTACAGTGACGCGGCGTACGCTGCGGGAGGTATAAATGGGAGCTCCCGAGGTGCTGGATGTGTAATACGTACTGTTCATCATAATCCGGAAAAATTTGCGATATCGTGCATTAGGTGCGCGATTCTGGTTGTTTTCTGCAAATTTAGCCGGAACTACTGCACGATTTTGTGCAGTCATTTGTTAAATAAGGTTAATAGGATGAATTTTTAACAAAAAAATACCTCGCGAAGCAAATCGCGAGGTATCAATCGTACAGGAAATGGGACTCGAACCCACACAGCCCGCAAAGGCCAGGGGATTTTAAGTCCCCCGTGTCTACCATTCCACCATTCCTGCATCAGGACGTGCTTGTTGGCATTCCGAGTGCAAAGTTAATTAATTTTTTGTGGCTGTCCAAATTTTTTTCGAGAAAAAAGAAGCCCCGCATTTGCGGAGCTTCCGTTTCTGCCTGATAATTGGCAGTCTTTAACCTAAAGTTATATTTTTATTTGCTTACGGTTGTTTCAGTTGATACCGGCTTGTCGTTGTCGAGTGTGCAGATTGCAACGCGGTTCCAGCTTTCTTCTTCAAACATGTGGCCGATACCCATGCCTTCAGCCTTGATTCTGCTTGCGGGGATTCCATACTTGCTTACGAGCATATCCTTTACAGATTCAGCACGCTGGTTGGCGAGACGTTCGTTGACTTCTGCAGGACCATCCTGTGAAGCATAACCCTTGATACTTACAGTAGCCTGTGGGTGATTCTTAAGATAAGAAGCAACTGCTGCTACGTTTGGAAGCTGATCGGCAGGTACATTATAGCGACCGATTGCGAAGTTGACATATCTGACTGTGCTGAGGAAGTCCTGAGTTTCCTTAACTACGACAGGCTTCTGATTTTTCATCTTTTCCAGCTGAGCGGCAAGTCTCATGTTTTCATTGTCACTTGCATTGAGGGCATCGCCTGCAGTGGCAAGTTCAGCACGAAGGTTGGTGACTTTCTCATTAAGTGCTGCGATTTCGTCAAGATTATAGTTTGGTACACTATACTTGAAGCCATCACCAAGTTTCACAGATACGCCTGCCATAATATTGAAAGTGGCTTTTTCTGCATTGTATGCAGCTGAAGTCTGCTTTACACCGGCGTCGCTCATATCCCAAAGTACGCTTGGACGGATTGAAAGAGTGACCTTTTCACTGACGTTGAAGTTTAAGTTCAGTCCGGCTTTAGTAGCGAAGAAGTTCCAGTCATTGCCTTTACCATTCTGATAGAGGTGGCCCCATCCTGCGCCTGCTACGGCTTCGATGTCAAATACGTTGTGAGTTCCGTAAGGCTGGAAGAGCTTGAAGAGGTTGACTGCTCCGTATGTGCCTACATAGCTTGCATCAAATGCTGTAGAAGAGTGGGTCTGTCCTTTCCAATTGGAAGTGTTGACTGCTGCGTCGCCTTCTACGCCAAGTGCGAAAGCGGGAGTGATTTGCTTGCGGATGTCAAGACCTGCGACACCACGCATATCTTTGAAGAACTTAGATCCTTTGTAGAGAGGAGTTGTTGCGCCACCCTGGACTCCGATTGACATGTTGCTGAAGAAACCTGGTTTCTGAAGAGATTCCTGAGCCATTGCGGTTGCCGCTCCTGAAAGAATGACTGCTGCGGCGAGTAATGTTTTTTTCATAGTTGTGCGTTTTTTAAGTTGATTAATTAAGATAGTTTTTATTTCGGGTTTACAGCTTCAATGAAGGAGTGTTCCGTTTCAGTGAAATTGTACCATTAAAACGCGTCAGCTTTAAAAATGGCACACTCAAAAATTCAAAAAATTCCACATTTAATAAATTTGTAATATAAACAGCTTATAAGCTATTGAGTGATAAGTTTTTGATGATATTGTTGCAAAAATATAAAAATGGACATACGAGCCGTACGTCCATATCTTGTCATTAGAAATAATTGCTTCAGGGGAGTATTTCGAAGGTTGCTTCTACAGGATAATGATCTGAAGTGTTGATGCGGTGACGCTTTGTCTTGATGGCCTTGAGATGGTCGCCTCGATAGAAGATCTGGTCGATGTGGAATAAAAAGAGAAACTGATTGAATGTGTTTGTCGGTCCAAGACTTGTCTCCGGATAAGCATCTTGGAAACCGGCTTTACGCATCAATCTATACGACCAACTTCCGGGAACGTCGTTGAAATCCCCACATGCAATTAGAGTCGAAAGATCGGATGTGGAGCTAATCATTTCTTCCACATTCTTCGCCCTCGTCCGGAAGGCTTCGCCAAGCTTAGGGAAGATTTCATATCTAAATTCCTTATAGCTCTTCTTTGCAGTGTCTACTCCGCGTATCTCTGTCACTACCTCGCGTTCTGTATCCGTAAGGTCGTAAGATGTCATGTGGAAATCTACAAGTGGGAGTTTAAACCCATTTATATCCACCTCGAAAAGTCGCCATCTTCTGCGCTTTGCCCAGTAGCTGTCTTCTTCTGAATCATTATTATTGATAGGGAGTTCCACTATAGGATACTTCGACAATACTTTCAAGTCTAATGCATAATAGCTTGTTCCCGGTCCTCCGGCACGATAAGGATAGGCTGCATAGAGCGAATCAATCATCCCTCGGCTCCAATGATGTATTTCTTTTGGGTCTTCGAAATTGATGAGCTCCTGCAGGCAGATGATATCTGCATCAGACTTAATGAGAAACTCTATTGCCCGGTTGCCCGGTTGCTCCGACATAGTAGTATCGGCAAGGTGGAGGCAATTGAAGGTCATGAGCCTGAATGTCCGCTTTTCATCTTGTGCTGATTTAGAAAAGGCAATAGGGGTGACGTCTTTGAGTGTGCCCCATCCTAAAAAAAGAGTCAGACCTGCTAAGGCTCCCATTAATATCCTTCCGGATAAAAGCCATGCTATTCCGACGATTAGCGTTGATATTGCAAGATAGGGGGTGGCAAGCGCGAGTACGGAAGGGAGAGTCATGTACTCAGGATTGCATTTCCCTCCGAAGCATGCGGCTAAGGTCACGATGAAAAGCACTATTGACGCTATCTTCAGGCATATTCGTATGAGTGGTGAGATTATAATCATTATCTTAAAATTTTTGAGGTGGAATCATTGAGGATAAGAGATTATTTACTGAGTTTTTTTGAGAGGTCGTTGAGCTCTTTGCGCTCTTTTCGGGAAAGACTTTCGTAGCCCGAAAGTTTTATCTTGTCGAGAAGGGTGTCAAGGCGATCCATATCAGTTTGGCGTTGCTTGAGCACTCGCACCATCAAGTCGGGCTTCCTGTCTGTTTTGTTTTGGTGTCTTTTATTAAACTCCGGTATAATTTTGGTCGGGTCTGTGCCATTACGCAGCATTAGTCCGAACGCGATTCCCCATATCAGTCCGCCGATGTGGGCTGCCTGATTGCCCCCGCCACCTAAGAAAGTCAGCAAGCAGCAGACGACGGCTACCCATTTAAGTCTGACTTCTCCTATTAGAAAAAGATTTACAGGATGATCAGGCAGGCGGATTGCAGCCACACTCATCACGGCTATAACAGCAGCGCTGCATCCACACAGCCATCCTGAACCATATCCGATTGCTGCAGAAGCAAGAAACAGGATGCCTCCGGCAAGTCCGCCACCTATAAAAGCAAATAACAGATGACGATCGGAAAGGGTGATGAGCATAATGCGTCCAAACCAATATAGCCAAAGAATATTAAATAGCACATGGAGCACATCGAAATGTATGGCCATGTAGGTGAGCAATGTCCAAGGGCGAGTGATGAAGAGAGTAAATAATGAAGGTAGTGTCAGCCATTCAGCTATAGGAACATAGAAATGTATTATTTGCCCAATAAGTGTCAGCAGTGTCACCAAGAGCCATATAGCAGCTTCGCCGAGTGTAAGCCACGCCAATACAGTGCTCCCACCGCAATAAGCAGTCCACTTTTCTATAATTCTCATCTTTTACAAATTCAAAATTCTCTATTCTCAAATCTCAATCAAAATCTGTGGAGAGTCCCTTTCTTCTTCCAATAGAGGAGTATGAAGAAGCCGAAGATCATGCCGCCGAGGTGGGCGAAATGGGCTACTGTGCTCATTGTGCCACTTACTCCGAGGAAAAATTCGATTACTCCATATCCGATCACCATATATTTAGCTTTTATAGGGACAGGAATAAAGAAAAGGTAAAGCGGCATGTCGGGAAATGTGAAAGCAAAACCGAGCAGAATGCCGTAGATGGCTCCGGAGGCTCCAATGGTCACCATCATCGACTTGAAGTCGGCAATTGCTTCTATCCATTTTGCATCTCCGCTTGCTAATGCAGCGTCTACGATGGTTTTCATGTGTTCGGAGGTCAAACCATTGAGTTTGGCTATGCCGTCTACATATTCTGATTTCCAAGTCAGTTCCCATACACCTTCCTGCACTAAGGCTGCCCCGACACCGCATACGAGATAAAAAGTCAGGAAGCGTTTGCCTCCCCATACTTGCTCAAGTATCCTGCCAAACATCCATAGCGAGAACATATTGAAGAGTATGTGGGCAGGACTATGAGGGTCGTGCATGAACATATATGTGAATATCTGTGCCGGATTGAAGTGCGTGCTGCCAAATATATGGAGACCTAAAAGGTTGACAAGTGTCTTTGAAAAGCCTGGCACCAAAATTTCAGCCAGCCATACGATTAGATTTATTAATATCAAGTTTTTTGTCACCGGAGGGATGGAGCGCCACCAGCCACCGGAATTGGATCCGTAGTTCATATTTGGGTTGTTTTGCGTTTTACGATGCAAATTTAGCAATTTTAGTCCGTATTTAAGGCGAGAAAGTGCTAAAATAGAAAAATTTTATATATTTTTTAATTTTTTTTCTTTGAAAAGTTTGTATTTAACGTTTTTAACACTATATTTGCGCCTTGAAAAGTGTTTATAAATAAAGAAAACTTAAAAGAATAAGCGATAACCCAAAAAATTGAATTATGAATAAGACAGATCTCGTCAATGAAGTCGCCGCTAAGGCTGGTCTCAGCAAGGTAGACTCAAAGAAAGCAGTAGACGCAGTGCTCGAATCAATCGAACAGGCTCTTGCTAATGAAGACAAAGTGCAGCTCATCGGCTTCGGTACATTTGCAGTGGTTGAAAAGCCTGCTCGTGAAGGCATCAACCCACGCACTAAGGAAAAAATCCAGATTGAGGCTCGCAAGGTTGTGAAATTCAAGCCTGCCGATGGCCTTGGCAAGTAAGATATCCCTACGGATGTAATCTGATAATAAATCGGCTTCCCATTCAATATGGGAAGCCGATTTATTTGCTAATATCATAATTTATTGTTAAATTTGCATACGAATTTGATAACTTTAAAAATGAAGATAGAATCGATAATTACTCAAGGCGTGAGCGATGCCGTAAAAGCGCTGTATAGCCTTGATTTCCCGGCTGATAAGATACAGCCTCAACAGACTAAAAAGGAATTTGAAGGCAACCTCACCATAATGGCTTTCCCATTTCTGAAGGCTTCTCATAAATCGCCGGAAGCCACAGCTACGGAAATCGGGGAGTGGCTCGTGGAAAATGTGCCTGCCGTTGAGAAATTTAATGTGGTGAAAGGATTCCTCAACATATCAGTCAACCCTACATTCTGGTTGACAACTCTCCATGGCATTGCTGAAGACCCGGAATTCGGTATCCGTCATGCCGACGAGAACTCCGACCTCGTGATGGTGGAATACTCAAGCCCCAACACCAACAAGCCGCTTCATCTCGGACACGTCCGCAATAATCTCCTTGGCTATTCGCTTGCCAAGATTCTTGAGGCAAATGGACACAAGGTGGTGAAAACCAATATCGTCAACGACCGTGGCATACATATCTGCAAGTCAATGCTTGCTTGGAAGAAATGGGGCAATGGTGCGACTCCGGAATCTACTGGAAAGAAAGGCGACCATCTGATTGGCGATTTCTATGTCCTTTTCGACAAGCACTTCAAGGATGAAGTGAAACAACTTATGGAGAAAGAAGCCCTTTCAGAAGATGATGCGAAAGCGAAGTCTCCATTGATGCTTGAAGCTCGCGAGATGCTCCGCAAGTGGGAGGCGGGTGATAAAGAGGTGCGCGATCTCTGGAAGATGATGAACGAATGGGTATACGCAGGTTTCGATGAGACATATCGTCGTCTCGGTGTCGGTTTCGACAAGATCTACTATGAGAGCGACACTTATCTTCAGGGTAAGGACCTTGTGCTCAAAGGACTCGACGAAGGAATCATGTATCGCAAAGACGACGGCTCTGTATGGGCGGATTTGACTCCTGACGGACTTGACCATAAACTTCTCCTCCGTGCAGATGGCACATCCGTCTACATGACTCAGGATATCGGCACTGCCAAACTGCGCTATCAGGATTTCCCTATCGACAAGATGATATACGTGGTAGGCAACGAACAGAACTATCACTTCCAGGTGCTTTCTTTGCTTCTTGATAAGCTGGGTTTCAAGTGGGGTAAAGATCTGACTCACTTCTCCTACGGAATGGTGGAACTCCCCGAAGGAAAAATGAAGAGTCGTGAAGGGACGGTAGTTGATGCCGACGATCTCATTGACAAGATGATCGCTGATGCGGCTGAGACCGGTGCCGAACGTTTTGCCGATATGCCTGAAGAAGAACGTGCAGAAGTGGCACGCATCGTCGGAATGGGAGCGTTGAAATACTTCCTCCTTAAGGTTGACCCCCGCAAGAACATGCTCTTCAATCCTAAGGAATCGATTGATTTCAATGGAAACACCGGACCTTTCTTGCAGTATACATACGCACGTGTGCAGTCAGTGCTACGCCGTGCAGGTGATGACTTCGATCCTCTCTATATGCCTACTGCTATACCAAATGAAGTGGAATCTGATCTTATTCAGAAAGTGGCAGACTTCCCGGAAGTGGTGAAAGAAGCAGGTCGCACATATAGTCCTTCGCTAATTGCAAACTATTGCTTCGAGCTTGCTAAGGAATACAACCGCTTCTATCACGACTACAGCATCTTGAAAGAAGAGAATCCTGCAGTTCGCCAGCTACGTCTGTTGCTAAGCTATGTAGTGGCACGCACTCTGAAGACCGGAGTCTCACTCCTTGGAATGGAGATGCCGGAGCGTATGTAGGCCCGGGATTAAACCGAAGCATCCATTTCATTGTCTATATTGTATAGTCCTTAGCGCCCTTAAAGCCCTTAAGACCCTTAAACAATACGATTCAAAAACAAAAAAATAAATAAATATGTATCCAGACTACAACAATCAGCCGCAGACTCCTCCTCCATATTATGGTCAGTCTGCAGTAGCACGTCAGACTAATTCAGTCATGAAGCGTGTATATGTCCGTATGTTTATCGGACTTCTCGTGTCAGCATTCTGCGCACTCGGTGTGGCATCAAGTCCTGCCATGATCAATATAATCTTTGGCAATCAGATTGTAATGTGGGGTCTCGTCATCGCCATGTTTGCTATGGCTATCTTGATTCCTGTCCGCATGATGAAGATGTCGAGTGGGACAGTCCTCGTTCTTTTCTTGGTCTATTCAGCATTGATGGGCACATTCCTCAGCAGTATCTTCCTTGCATATAAGTTGTCGGCTATTGTGTCTACTTTCTTCATCACTGCCGGTACGTTTGGCGCTATGACAGTGTATGGATATTTCACAAAGTCAGACCTTACTAAGATGGGCTCATTCCTTATGATGGCCCTCTTCGGTCTCATCATTGCAATGCTTGTGAATATATTCCTGAAAAGCGGCACGATGAGCTATATCATTTCGATCGTCGGTGTGCTTATCTTCACAGGTCTCACTGCTTGGGACACTCAGCAAGTTAAGCAACTCGCTGCTGCAAATCTTGATCCTGCACTTGCCGACAAGCTTGCTACCATGGGCGCGATGAACCTTTATCTCGACTTCATCAACCTCTTCCTCTTCCTCTTGCGTATTTTCGGTGGCAACCGTGACTAAAGAATACTCAAAAGGGCCTGCAGTGTGAAATTACGCTGCAGGCCCTTTCTAATACTCCCCAACCCTCCAACCCCCCAACTCCACAACTCCACAACCTCACAACCTCACAACTCCCCAACTCCACAACCCCACAAC
>JAIDTL010000162.1 GCA_029060725.1 Muribaculaceae bacterium
CCTTTGTTACTCCAGTCTATGTGCTTCATTGTTATAGGGAATGTGGCTCTCACTACAAACCTGTCGTAAGAAGATGTGTAGCTGTATTCCGGCGATACCCCGAGACTCAACGTGCTCCCGTCAAGATAATTCCGGCTCCCGCTGATTTCCGGAGCGATAGGTTCATTACCTGCCGAATGCTGATAAGATAGTTGAGTGCGGATTAGGGAATTTGTATAGCATATATCCAGCGGAATGAAAATACGAGACTTCTTTATCTCACGCATTGCCTGCAACCTTTCTCTTATGGAGATAGTTCTGCTCTGTCCTTCCTGCAGAAGTTGGCGACCTGATATGTCAGCATCTGGTGATCCTGGCAGATGGCTTTCCGAGATGTCGATATATCCTTCTGGGGATAAATTAAATTCCAAAGAGGTGGTTGAATACCAGCGCAACGCACTTTTCTTCCAGCTTATGTCAACGTAATCCCGAAAATTTATGTTATTCAGTCGTTCCTTTTCTCTGACATCCTTTGAAGGCGTGCATACGGTCATGAGGTCGGTTGAGAAAGTCCCCTTACCCGAAAAATAGTTTGTGAGATAAATGTCATCTTTGTCAAGCTTATACTCCACCGACAATGAAGGGTTGTGGCTTCGGGTCTCAGGGGTGGAAAGCTGCTCGATAAGGACATCATCGTCGCCGTCGAAATATGCACGGATATCTGAGTAGTCATATTTTGTCTTCAGGAAGGCATATCCTATGTCCGCCCGAAGAGTAGCGTCCTTACCGGTTTTTTTAATGAAATTTCCTGTAGCTGAAGTTTCTATCGGTTTTATCCATCGGCTTCGCGATAGGGGAGGGCTGGAAGCAGATGACCTTCCTAATATGTCTGCGGTGTAATCATTACTCCCGGATCCTCCGATGCTGTAGAATCTATGGTTCTCTCTATCGGAAAATTCACTGATGTCGCTCCCCTTCAGTGTCAGGATAGATTGGAATCCTTCGCGAAACAGCATTCCCGCTCCTGAAGCAGCAATAGGCATAGGATCGCCTAAACCTAATGATGCACTATAAGTCCCTGTCGGACGTATCTTTGCCTTCGGTTTCAGACGCACGTTCATAGCCACATTATCGGAGAAAATGTCACGGTCTATTTTCTTGTCCTTATGGTTGTTGAGTATCTCGATGGCATCGACGTATGAAGAGGGAATATTGGTGGTGGCGATATCATATTTCCCACCCATGAGATCCAAGCCTTCTATATAGAAGTTGGAGATCGTCTTGCCGTTATAGCTAATCTCTCCAGAGGAGGAAACCTCCACTCCAGGCACCTTCTTAAGCGCATCTTTCAGCGAAACATCCCCCTTGCCGGCGAACGCTGCCAAGAGGAATGATATGGTGTCGCCGCGTAGGCGCACATCCGGAGTACTGACCGTCACCTCCGGAAGTGCCTGTGCGCTTTTCGACAGTGTGATGTCAAAGTGTTGCGATTTATTGTCCAGAGTCTTCTTCTCCGCCTCGTATCCGAGTTTGCTGAATCCCAAGGTGACGGATGACTCCTCCGATTCTATGTTAAGAGTATAGTTGCCTTTATCATCGGTCATAACGAAAGGTCCGTTTTTCCCATTGATAGTAGCTCTCACCATTACAGCCTTGAGTGGAAGCCCCAAATCGCTGGATACTGTCCCTGATATCACAGATACACCCTCTCCTCTGACTGTGAATGTCAGCAAGATACTCAGACAAAATATTGTAATCAGCCTTGGCATACTTATTCCCATAATTATTTTGGAATTCCTCTCACTTCGATCACTTCTACGTCTTGGAAGGCATCATTCAAGGTCTTTTTCTTAGATTTTGAAGATTTTTCCTTTTTAGTGCCGTTCAACTCCGCAGCCGTATATTCCAATGGGATTGCTCTGTTTTTATTCAATCGGCTTGGTATTCCGTTGATTAGGATCTTTCCTCCTTGCGCTACCATTATTTCACTTATACTCTCCGGATTGATGGCAGCCTCCGGATTCTTGTCATAATCATTTTTCAATTCAATGAATTTCTCATGTCCGATTGAGACTTGATTTGGTATCTTTGACGGAGCGAACTCTCCATTACCCTGACGGAAAGCTATCGCCTCAAAACTGTGATTGCCAGCTTCGTCAGTAGCTTTCAGCACCAGTCCGGGCAGTCCGCTGATTTTCCAAGGACCGAATGGCACGGCTATATCTTCCGCATACCAAGCCTGCCATTTCCTGCCGCCATATTCGCATGTTGCTTTCTTGCACTGATATCCACAGACGTTAGCTGTCTCCTCTGTCTCTTCCCACTTCATCAAGGGGAGCTTCTGCTCGTACTTATAGCGCTCGGGAGCCATGTCGCAGAAAACGGTTATCTTATCGTCTTTCAGGGATGTGTTGACTTCCTGACCGAAAAACGTCTCGCTGTTCAAATATTCCTCATTGAATTTCTTTACCATATCGTCCGATACACCCGGTATTGCGGACACAGAGTCAAGGCGGAATGCAGAATAATCGTAGAATTTCGATTGATCCTCACCAATAAGGAGGATGCAGTTAGATGCTTCGGAAAACTCCTTGTCGCCTGAATTCCCTTTCATGTCGTAACGGTAGATGCACTCGTAAAGTGCCGGCGAAGAGGCATACGCCGCGCCTGCTGCCATGAGGATGGCGGTTGCAATAATCTGTTTCATAAGATTTAATGTTTATTGGATAGTTTTATATTATATATAGGATGCGTTTGAAAATGAGTTTAGTAATTAGAGGGCACTCCGTGCCCGTCGAAGCGCGTGTGAGGTAGCTTGAAAGAATATCCCTTAATCCATCTTTTTCTCCATGCCGTATCCTATAACCTTGATTTCTTCGACCTTTTCGGATTTTTGTGAAAATTCGGGTTTGTAGCCACTCATTCCTGGTTTAGTCTCTATTTCAATCACCCCATTAGGATATTCCGGTCGGTCCTTCCACACGCTGATACTTTTGATGTCATGAGGTTCTATTGAGATCAGATCTCCGTATGGCACTGCTGCGCCATTGAGTATGACATGCGGTTGTCCCTCGGTACTCTTCGCTGTATTCTTACTCTTATCGTCACGGAAAGAGTAAATCCGGATTGAGTTAAGGCATCCGTTTATATATGATAGCATTGGGGAGACCGGAAACGCGACAGCGACGAGAACGGAGGAGAACATCATAATGAGCGCGGCGACCGTTCTTCTTCCGGTTCTCCTACGGTTTATCATCTTCAGGCGGCGTTTCAGCTCGCAGTGTCTGAATCCGCTGGTAAGTCCATACTTAGTGTCTGCGGTAGCTCTGGCGAGCAGCAGATATTGGTATTCCTTGCTGTCATGTCCTGCACTGAGCACATCGCTGTCAGCCTGATACTCGTGTACGAGCTGCATCTCCCTGCTGAGCATCCATGCAAATGGGTTCCACCACTGGACGATGAGAGTCATGCGTCCGATGAAGAGGTCGATGAAATGCAGGTGGTTGATATGGCTGGTCTCATGGGTGAGTATCATTTCCGGCAGGTCTTCGAGATCCTTTTTCGATATGTATATTTTGCCGCAGAAGCAGAAGGGGGAAGTCTGGGCGGTATCGATCACTTTGAACTTATGGCCGTGTATGTATGCCGGTGTTGTTCGTAATGTCAATATGCGTATGAGTCCAATAATGGAAATCACTATGCCCACGCATATACCCGACGCTATAATTCCGGCGATGATGGTGAATATGAGAGGTGTGAAGTTGTCACTTACTTTTACTGTGGGTGTAGGAAGAGTCAATTCCACGTATGTTGCAACCGGACGTGTATACATACTGTATGCATACAGCAAGGGTAAGCTTAGCGAGGCAACGCAGATGCCGAGCAGCGCGCAGCGACGTAATGATGGCCAATTCTTACGGCTGAGTGTCAGCATATATATTGCGAAAAGTGCGGATAAGAGTATCGCGCCTTTGATGGAGTAGGCTGCTAATGGTCCCATATTATACAATGTATGTTAGCTTTTCTTCTTCTCGATTATGTCAATGCACTCGTTGATTTCCTCCTCGCTCAGCTCTTCCTCCTGTACAAGAGCTGACACCATGCTCTTGAGGCTATTGTCGAAATAATTGCGCAGCATCGTCATAAGAGTAGCTTTCCTGTAGCTATCTTTCTCAAGGATGGCATGATAGCGGTATGTGCCCACTTCCTTTTCATGCCCCACATACCCCTTCTTCTCAAGCACACGGATTACGGTCGATACCGTATTCACGTGTGGCTTCGGTGCCGGCAGATATTCAAGCACTTCCTTCACAAGCATTGGCCCATGCTCCCACAATATGCGCATTACTTCCTCCTCCTTCGCCGTCAGATGCGGTTTCTTATCCTCTTGCTCTTTCATATCGATATTTTGATTTTCGGTTTATAGAAACTGTAATTTGATAATGATCCTCCGCGCTCTCTGCCCCTCTGCCTCTCTACGTGAAGATCTCGCCACAAAGTTACAACTATTTTTGCAGTTGACAAAATAATCTCAACGATTTTTCTCGTTGAGGTGCGATTTTTTTGATAATAAATCATAAAAAGCCAAATTTATGAGAGAAAGATTAGCTTCAAGAAGGGCATGAAATGAAAAAAAGAATTTTTTTGAAAAAAAGTAGTTGAAAAATTTGGTCAGTTCAAAATAAAGTTGTAATTTTGCACTCGCAATCGGGAATCAATCTCGATAAGCCAACAAAAGATGACTCCGTGGCTCAGTTGGTAGAGCAAATGACTCTTAATCATTGGGTCGTGGGTTCGAGCCCCACCGGGGTCACTAAAGGGTCTATCAGACCGATGAATTCCTCTGAAAATCGTTGATTTTCAGAGGTTTTTCTTTTTACC
>JAIDTL010000163.1 GCA_029060725.1 Muribaculaceae bacterium
TCTTCTAAATCCTTAGTTTCTTGATACATAAATTCGCAAGACAAATCATAAATCGGCTTGACTGTTGCTCGTTCTGTATCATGTAAAAATTCGAGCTTGTCGCTATAATATCGAATTAATGAATCTTCTTTCGAGAGATCTGCTGCAAAAAGGAAAATATATTGTATGCCCAGAATGTTTCTTATTTCAATAATCTTTGACACAATAAAATACCAGAAAACTATAACTCCGATGGAATGTGGTAATTCATACTTATCCCATAAACCATCGTAAGCATTATTTGAACAGAAATGCACAATTTCTATACTGGAGTATGTTTTCCCGACATGAGTGACATTTCTGTTAAGTTCTTTTTCAAGATCAGCAAACAATTCATCTTTTTTTCTTCTTGGGATATTCTCAATGTCAGTCTTTGTTATACCCTTGTGTGATCGTATTTTCTCTTGAAGACTATTTAGTATGCTTCTCTGCTCTTCCGAGAGTTCGGAATCTGCCAAACTTTCTTGGACGAAAACATTTAGTGTCTTGAGAAGTTTTATTACATTTGTATCAAAATGACTATCATATAATGATCCACTCTTCAAAGAAAAGAAAAATAGTATATTGTCATCGCAGTCTTTAATAAGATAATATGCGACACTACCTTCCTCATCCTCGTTCATAGCTTCATTTTTGAGAGTACATTCTAATGAAGCGTTACGCCGATTGAAAAAATTATCAACGAGGCGCATATTATTTTCATTAGAGGATAGTCGTTCACATTTAAGACTTTCAAGAATGGCAATTTGTTCTGAAGTAATCTTCATAAGGCATGGATGATCGGGATACGTTGAATTTGAGGATGCTTCTGGTATAATGAATTTATGGCACGCCTTACTGGAAGAGTACATCTGCGATGCCGTCTATATTCAGCGTCTTCAAATATGTCAGAAACTTTCATAGGAACATCGCTACTCTCATATTTCCCATAACCTTCTCTGGCCCTTATCCATGATTTTTCTCCATGAGCCAATGACACAAGATTCATAGTCTTTTTAGGGGCAAACTCATTAAAAATATAGTCAAAACATTCTTTCCAATGAACCTGACTTTCTTGTGGAAGTGTTTCTTTAAGGTCATTGGCTTTATATCTATCATGTATTACTAAGATGACTGGTCCATACTTCCATGCTCTGAATTCTGCATCAAACATCAATTCTCCAGTACGGATAATGGCTTCTCGCTGAGTGAAATAAAGAAGTTTCTGCAGCTTTATCTCATCCATGAATTCTCCATATTGCTTTTGATAGCGATCAAGGAGATATGATGCTATTTGTGTCACCTTTTCCATACTTATGTTCAATATTTATGCAAAAATATAAAAAATTTTTGAAAGTAATGATATAATCAGTCATAATTGTTTATACTTTTCACAATTTTTCGTTTAATTTACCTCAAAAAGTGATTTTCCGAGACTACTGATATTTTCTAATTTCGCTTATTCTCATTTTTCCTCCTTACTTCTTTACGGAACTCATTCCATTGTCTTTTAAGATTTTTGCGAGTATTGTACTTGCTTATCCCGGTAGCCTGCTTCAGCATAAGCAAAGCCCTTCGTCCAATTTTGAAATTTCTTCCTCCAATTTTATCGCTTTTCATTCTCTGGTCAGGAATTAAAGCGAGTTTCACTTCATCTTTATTGAGTTTCTCAACACGCTCAATAAGAGCAAGAATTTGTTGAGAGAGTTCCGGTGCATCTTCCGGTTCAAGAATACCTATTTCATCCACATCAAATGTTTGACGCTCCCATTTTTTTGCCTCCTTTGTTTTGATTAATTCTTTATCAAGTATATATACATCTGCAGAGGTACTGACAAAAAAAGGTTCATCAAGTCGATTAAATCGGAACATGCTGTGTCCCCTTCCTTCCGATTTTATATTAAATGAATAGCCTGTCAATTCCTGAGGTGAAATCAAATTATTGATTACATTGTCAAATGAATAAAACAGCATGAATCTTTCAAAATTCAAATCATTCTTAAAGAAGTTTGAAAGATTAGGTACCCATTTCCGACTTGATTTATCCGCCAAAACATTAATTTCGAGATTAATTCTATCCTTATCGCGCTGCCATATTTCTGTTGGTGAATATTTTCCTCGAATCGTGTCTGTTCCCGATTTGTTTGTCGTCAGTTTATTTGGAACAGTAATGGATGGCAATATTCCAATCCAGTCTGACCAAGAAAAATGATGCTGACTTTCATCACTTACACTGTCCAGACCGTATTTGTCTTTAAAATGATAATATGATCGACTCGTAAGGACTCTTGGCTTTAGCCATCCTTTAAATTTAGATTTTCTCGTTGGTATCATATAGTCTACCATTTTTTCTCTGAAAAGAAAAACGGT
>JAIDTL010000164.1 GCA_029060725.1 Muribaculaceae bacterium
TTAATTAAGAAAGCCGAACTTTACCCCAAAGTATACAGGGTAAAGTCGGTTTTTGTTGGTTCGTGGAGATGGAGGGGGTTGAACCCTCGTCCAAACGCGGAATCAATAAGTTTTCTACATGCTTAGTCATCGACTTGATTTTCGAGAAACGACAGGCTCGCGACTACCAATCATTTCCTTAGCCTCTTAATCTCGGAGCGAAGCCGAGGCTACTCCTCTCCTATTTCCGAATTTCTCAGCACCGCTTTGTCCAAACGTCTCGGAACGGGGCAATGGAGCGATGTCTCGTTCAGCTCACTTTGAGCCGAATAAAGGGATCCTACTCTACTTCAGATCACGCAGCGAGAGCGTAATTGTTATTTTCGCCAATTATAGTTCGATACGTCGGTATTATAGAGCTTACGCATCAAGGCTCTGCATGCTTGCTTACCGCTTCTACACGCTGTCAATGCCAGTCATCCCCAATTATATGGTGGTTGCAATTGCGGTTGCAAAGATAATAACGCGGATACAATAGGAATTGTTTAAAATAAATCGAAGGAATTTGAGAAATTCCTTCGATTTAACTTATTTTAACCTTTCTTTTGTTCTTTAGCCCAAGTATCACGCAGACCTATAGTCTTATTGAATACCAGATGGCCTTCCTTACTGTCAGGGTCTACGGTATAATATCCGAGTCGCTGGAACTGGAAATGATCGCCTGGCTTGGCATGCTCTGCAAGCCATGGTTCCACCATGACATTCTCCCTTACCTTGAGTGAGTCCGGATTCAGGAGATCGCGGAAATCACCTTCTTCAGCTGAAGGATTCTCTACAGAGAAAAGTCGGTCATAGTCTCTAACTTCTACCTTGACAGCTGTAGGCACGCTTACCCAATGCAATGTTCCCTTCACCTTTCGATCAGATCCGGGAAGACCACTGCGAGTGTCGAAGTCTACATCGGCATGAATTGCTGTTATATTTCCTTCGGCATCTTTATCCACTCCGGTACATTTTATAATGTATGCTCCTTTTAGACGAACTTCCTTATCTGGACTGAGACGGAAGAACTTCTTTGGCGGATTCTCCATGAAGTCTTCTTGCTCGATCCAAAGTTCGCGGCTGAAAGGCATCTCATGCTGTCCTGCAGTGGGATCCTCAGGATTGGAATCAAGCATGAAGATTTCCTCCTTGCCTTCAGGATAATTATCGAGAATGAGCTTGACCGGATTCTGAACAGCATGCACACGAGTTGCAGTTGCATTCAAATCTTCACGAACAGAGTGCTCAAGAAGTTCGATATGATTCAAGGCTTCATATTTGGTGTAACCGATGCGGTTAACGAAGTTTTTAATTGCAGAGGGTGTGTAACCACGACGACGCAGACCGCAAATTGTCGGCATTCGAGGGTCGTCCCAACCATTGACAAGACCTTCCTTGACAAGCTGGAGAAGCTTACGCTTGCTCATTACTGTGTAAGTAAGGTTCAGACGGTTGAACTCTATCTGACGAGGGCAATATGACTCGTCAGCAAGTTCTTTAACGAAATATTCGTATAGGGGACGATGCGGTACAAATTCAAGAGTACAGATAGAATGCGTAACGCCTTCGAAATAGTCACTCTGACCGTGTGCGAAGTCATACATTGGATATACCTTCCAAGTGTCTCCTGTACGCCAGTGCGGAGTCTTAATGATTCTATACATGATAGGATCACGGAAATGCATATTGTCGCTTGCCATGTCTATCTTAGCACGGAGCACCATTGATCCTTCTTCGAACTCACCCCTGTTCATAGCCTCAAACAGACGGAGATTTTCTTCAATAGGGCGGTCACGGTAAGGTGAATTTTGTCCCGGCTGAGTTGGAGTACCCTTCTGACGAGCAATTTCTTCACTTGACTGCTCGTCAACGTATGCCTTGCCTTCCTTGATCATTCTGACAGCAAGATCCCAAAGCTGCGGGAAATAGTCGGAAGCATAGTATAGGCGGTCGCCCCAGTCAAAACCAAGCCAATGGATGTCGCGTTTGATTGCCTCAACATATTCTGTATCCTCTTTCTGAGGATTTGTGTCGTCGAAGCGGAGGTTGCAGGTGCCACCAAACTTTTCAGCGGCGCCGAAATCCATGATGATTGCCTTGGCATGTCCGATGTGGAGATAACCATTTGGTTCAGGTGGGAAACGGGTGTTGAGCCTGCCTCCGTTTTTGCCTGCTTCAAGATCTTCCTTGATGTATTGCTCCACAAAATTCAGTCCTGATTCATTCTCTTTGATTTCTTCAGTATTTTCTGCCATATTCGGTAAATTTTCTGATCAACCAATTGCCCTTCAAAGGGGCACGTAGTTGATGCCTGCGTTAATATCAGTGCAAAATTAATAAAATAAGGTGGAACGACAAAAAAAATGCAGCAATTGCTGCATTTTTTATAATTGATTTTTTTATTCTGTACTGTTTTTTTAAGAAAGAGCTGCGCGAAGACGCTTGCGAGCGAAGAAGATGCGGCTCTTTACTGTGCCAACCGGAAGGTTAAGTTCTTCTGCTATCTCACTATATTTGTAGCCTGCTACGTGCATGTTGAATGGGATGCGGAACTCATCATCAAAAGTAGCAAGTATTTCGTTGATTTCCTTTACTGTCATGCTACCCTCAGGAGTTTCTAATGCTGATTCCTGAGAAGTGTTGATATGATAAAGATCTTCAGTAGTGTCTACGATAGTAGCTTGGCGTACGGTCTTGCGGTAATTGTTTATAAATATATTGCGCATGATCGTCATAACCCAACCCTTGAAATTGGCATCAGATGTGAATTTTTCTTCATTATCAAGAGCCTTGAGAGTTGTATCCTGGAGAAGATCAGCAGCTGCTTCGCGGTCAGCAGTAAGCTGGATTGCGAAGTTCATCAGGTTCGATTGAAGATTGATGAGGTTCTTTCGGAATGAATTGTTAGATGCCATTTTGTTTGTTGTTAATTCTGTTTATAAATAGATTTTGTTCTGTTTTCAACTCTATAACGTAAGCTCGTCTCATATTGTTTCAACTTTTTTTTGAGAAAAGACCAATCCGATTGAACTTTTTTATAACATATTAATACTCAATGATTTTTAAGCGATTAAATTAATATATCATTTGTAAAACAAGATGAAATACGATTGCAACAATTCTGAAACAAAATGGTTCAAGCATTTTGGGAGAATGAGAAATTTTTACTAATTTTGCACCATAATTATACGAAGATGAGATTTGACGAACTTCTTGAAAACGACGATCTGCTTGATGCACTGTGGGATATGCACTTTGATGATTGCACTCCCATTCAAGAGCAGGCAATACCTGCCGTGCTTGACGGACGCGATCTTCTTGCTTGCGCTCAGACAGGGACGGGGAAAACAGCTGCATATCTGCTTCCTGTGATAGACATTCTGTCGACATATAAATACCCGCAGGATGCCGTCAACTGTGTTATAATGGCTCCAACTCGTGAACTTGCTCAGCAGATCGACCAGCAGATGCAGGGCTTTTCTTATTTTTTGCCCATTAGCAGTATGCCGGTATATGGAGGCACAGATGGATACACATACGATCAGCAGCGCCGAAGCCTTAAGGCGGGGGCAGATGTTGTGATTGCCACACCAGGCAGACTCCTCGCACATCTTTTAATGGGTTACGTCGACTTGTCCAAGGTATCCTTTTTCATTCTCGACGAAGCTGACAGAATGCTGGATATGGGTTTCTTCGACGATATTATGCAAATAGCAGCACATCTTCCCAAAGAGAGGCAAACCCTTCTTTTCAGTGCAACGATGCCTCCAAAGATACAGCAACTTGCCAATAGCATTCTCAACGACCCATGTGAAATCAAACTTGCCGTCTCAAAACCTGCCGATAAAATCAAACAGCAGGCCTACGTCTGTTATGAGACTCAAAAACTCCCAATCCTCACATCTATCTTTAAAGAGACACCACCTGTAAAAGTCATAATTTTCTCTGCATCCAAACTAAAAGTAAAGGAACTTGCTAAAGCATTGAAGAAAGAGAATCTAAAGATTGGTGAAATGCACTCCGATCTTGAGCAAGACAAGCGTGAAGATGTGATTCTCGACTTCAAAAGTGGCAAAATCAATGTGCTTGTAGCCACTGACATTATGGCACGAGGCATAGACATCGACGATATCGACCTTGTGGTGAACTATGATGTGCCTCGAGAGTCTGAGGATTATGTTCATCGAATCGGAAGGACTGCCCGTGCCGACAGAGAGGGCAACGCCATAACATTCATTTCAGAAAAAGAAATAGGAAAATTTAAGCGAATTGAAAGATTCCTTGGAAAAGAAGTAGAAAAGACTCCCATACCAAGTGAAATTGGAGAAGGACCAGCTTACATTTCAAAAAAAGATGATAGAACTTCCAATAAAAAGAAAAAATATTATCCTCGTAAAAAACAAGGACAAAACAAAAAAAGGAGGGAAAAACTCCCTCCATACGATAAGTAAAGTTATGGATTAAGTCATGGAAGGCTTTTTTCCTGCCTTACCTTAGGATAAAGTTATTTTTGAGAATATTTTTCTTTACTTTTCTAAGATAGAAACGCGCGAATAGAAAAAAAGTGAACAATTTTAGTGTTAAATTTTCTTATATCATCTTAAAGTGTTAAATTTGCGTCTTGAAAAGCCGAATAATCGCGGTTCCTACTATCCACTATATCTATATGAGCCAAAAGCAGACTGAATATAAGACATACAGATCCTACGAATCGATGAGTACCGCCAATCCAGTCAATGGACTAATGTCCGAAGTGGCGCCTGACTTTGATTTTGATAAGACAGTCATCAACGACCGTAACATGCCGGTAGTGCCGGTACGCAACTTTGTATTGTTTCCTTTCATCACATTTCCTTTGTCTGTCACAGACCCTTCTGTGTTAGATGTCCTTGACCTTGCACATAGAAATCAGGAAGCGGTCTTGACACTTACCGTTAAAAATAATGTTGAAAAGCTTTCTTCCAAAGATTTCTATAGAATTGGAGTAGTATGCGTTGTGGCAAGATTAATGGAAATGCCCGACGGAAGCTACACTGCATTCATGGTGGCTGCCAATAGAGCAAAAGCCACACGAATTAGTAAAAAAGAAAATGGATTTTTTGCAAGCGTACAGCCTGCAGCTGAAATCATACCTCAACACGAGGATATGGAACTCGCTGCCATATTCTCATCTGTCAATGACTCTTTTTCTGAAATCTTAGGGCTCTTCAGTGAGGAAGAAACAAAAGAACTCAGATATGCAGTATCTCAATTCTCGAGTCCCTTTAAAATGATAAACTTTATCATTTGCAACTCTCCCATCACACTTGAGGACAAACAAAAACTCCTTGAGGAGTCTGATGTAAAGGTAAGATGCTCTGAACTTTTGCACATGCTCGACACTGCCTATCAGATGCTTCAGCTTAAAGTTGACATTCAAGAGCGAACGAGGGAAGATATTACAAAGCAGCAACGTGATCAATTTCTTCAGCAGCAATTGCGTGCCATAAAAGAAGAACTCGGCGACGTCCCTGAAGAAAGCGATGAAGCAGAACTTTTAGCAAGAGCTGAAAAGATGCAATGGAGCGAAGATATGGAAAATCACTTCGCCAAGGAATTGAAAAAACTTGGGAGATTCATGGCTTCCACTCCTGAATACGGTATTCAATATACTTATTTGAACACCCTTTTATCACTTCCATGGGATAAAAAAACAGAAACTCCTATCGATCTTGATCATGTCGAAGAGATTTTGAACCGCGATCATTATGGTCTTGACAAAATAAAAGACAGAATTTTAGAGCAGGTGGCAGTCATGAAACTCCGCGGAGACATGAAATCTCCAATTCTCTGTCTGTTTGGACCTCCCGGTGTCGGTAAGACTTCACTCGGCAAGTCGATTGCTGATGCTCTTGGCAGAGAATATGCAAGAATATCACTTGGAGGTCTTCATGACGAGGCAGAAATCAGAGGACATAGACGCACTTATATAGGGGCTATGCCTGGAAGAATCATTGCAGCACTTGAAAAGACTGAAAGCAACAATCCTGTCATTGTGCTTGACGAGATTGATAAGATTAGTAGAGACATAAAGGGTGACCCTGCGGCTGCTCTCCTTGAAGTGCTTGACCCGGAACAGAATTCTCATTTTCATGACAACTATATAGACGTGGATTATAATCTTTCAGACGTCCTTTTCATAGCAACAGCCAATACCCTTGATCCCATTTCTGCTCCACTTCTCGACAGAATGGAGCTGATCGAAGTATCTGGCTATATTATTGAGGAAAAGATAGAGATTGCGAAACGCCATTTATTACCCAAGGCGCTCGCAGACCTTGGTTTTGACAAGGATGATATCAGAATATCTGACGAAGGATTTAGATTCATTGTTGAGCGCTATACAAGAGAATCAGGAGTAAGACAACTTGATAAAGCCCTCAGACGCCTTCTGAGACGCCTTGCAAGATTGAAAGCCACAGACAAGACATTGCCGGAGCACATCGATGCTAAAGAAGTGAAAGAAATTCTTGGCAAGGAAGAGCACGTGGGTGAGCTTTATGAGGGTAATGACTTCGTTGGGGTTGTCACCGGATTGGCATGGACTGCTGCAGGCGGTGAAATACTTTTCATCGAATCTTCACTTTCAAAAGGGAAAGGGGAAAAATTGACTCTTACCGGCAATCTTGGTGATGTCATGAAAGAATCGGCAACTATTGCCCTTGAATATGTCCGTGCGCATGCTGCTGATTTTGGCATTGACGAAAAAATGTTTTCTGAATACAATGTGCATATACATGTTCCTGAAGGAGCTATTCCCAAAGATGGACCATCAGCTGGAATTACTATGGTCACATCGCTTGTATCGGCATTTTCAGGAAAAAAGGTGAGAGAAAAGGTGGCGATGACAGGAGAAATGACTTTAAGGGGTAAAGTCCTTCCGGTAGGTGGCATCAAGGAAAAAATTCTTGCAGCCAAACGTGCAGGAATCACAGATATTATAATTTCGTCTGAAAATCTTAGGGATATTGAGGAAATTGAGCCCATATATATCAAGGGGTTAAACTTCCACTATGTCAATAGAATATCGGAGGTCATTGACTTCGCAATACTCAATGAATGATATTTAATAAGTTTTTTTAACTAATTAATCGTGGTTCTTATTTGGAAACACGATTTTTTTTTTGTAATTTTGCACAATAAAATTAAGAAAATAACGTATACAGAAATTTTAAAACCAACAGCCTATCGAAAGAAATATACTTAACGTATTAATCAGCAAGACAATGGCAAAATTTGAAAGCATGACCGACGAACAATTGGTCAGAGCTTACGCGGAAGGCAACAATGAGGCTTTCGACTCTCTGCTTAAGCGTCATCAAGACAAGACTTTCAACTATATCCTACGTGTCGTAAAGAACGAGGATATAGCGAACGACATTTTTCAGGAGACCTTCGTAAAGGCAATCCTGACCATCAAGCAAGGACGCTATACAGAGAATGGAAAGTTTCCCGCATGGATTTCGAGAATTGCACACAACCTAATCATTGACTATTATCGTCAGGAAAAATCCGAAAACATGCAAAGCACTGATATTGAGGAGCTCGACATCCTCAATAAGAAAGAACTGTGCGAAGGTACGATCGAGGATCGTATTATTTCAGACCAAATCAGAGACGATGTGAAGATGCTCGTCACTCAGCTTCCTGATCTCCAACGTGAAGTTCTGACTATGCGTTACTACAAAAACCTATCTTTTAAAGAGATAGCAGAAAAGACCGGAGTAAGCATTAATACTGCACTCGGAAGAATGCGCTATGCAATCATCAATCTCCGAAGAATCGCGCAAGAAAAAGACGTTGCGCTTACTATTTGAACCACAAATATAACGTATCAAAAGAGCGGACCCAGAGACTATTCTCAATGGGTCCGCTCTTTTTTTATTGATGGGGGTTAAGGGCTCCTTATTCTTACAAATAAACTTTTGTATGCTTATCAATGTTATACTACAAAACTTAAATATTATATTATGAAAACATTTGATAAAGCAATTAAAGAATCTAAACCTACTCTCGTGGTATTCCTTCATCACGGAGGCCAGGATGTAGTGGAAGTGAAATACATCACAGATGATGTAAAATCAAAATATGGTGATAAAGCTAATATAGTTAGAGCTGATGACCCTTACGGAAAACTGAAAGTAGAATATAAGCTTGAAGAATATCCTACATATATCCTTTTCAAAGAAGGGCAGGAACTGATGAGAGAAAGCGGAAGAAAGACAGAATCTGAGCTTAGCGAAATGATCAATACCGCTCTCTAACTTCATAACTACAACAAAATAAAAATGAGTCAGAAGAAAAATTGCTTCTTCTGACTCATTTTTTATTGTCTTCACAATATGTCAGGCTCAACTTACGTTATGTAAATGTAATTATAAATACTACCTGCCTATGACAAACGGTTCTACTACTATTTTGTCATCAACATCAAATCAGCAGTCTATGAAATCACCACGCAAAACTACAATCGAAATGATCCGGCAGTTCGCACGGACTTGTATCTCTATCAAAGACTTGAACTTTGATGTAATGATGGCTAATTGAAACTAAAAGCACTCCTAAAGAGGAGTGCTTTTAGTTAATCAGCGTTTTTTCATTCTGACTACATTCTCAACATGGTGAGTATGGGGAAACATATCTACAGGTTGGATATCCGTCACCTCATAATCATTGTTCATCAGAGCAAGGTCTCTTGCTTGTGTAGCCGGATTACAGCTAACATAGACGATTGTCTCAGGAGCAGCTTTCAATATAACTTTTACTACGTCTTCATGCATTCCGGCACGTGGAGGGTCAATGATCATGACATCCGGAACTCCATGGGTAGCAACAAAATCATCAGTGAGGATATCTTTCATATCTCCGGCATAGAATAATGTATTGTCCAAGCCATTGAATTCAGAATTAAGTTTAGCATCATCTATAGCAGCCTCTACGTACTCAATTCCGACAACCTTTCTTGCGTTTCTGGCAACAAAATTTGCAATGGTGCCCGTTCCGGTATATAGGTCATATATAAGGGGTTTTTCACATGACCCTGCATATCCATATTTTTCTGCCTCAGAAGCTGAAAGTTCTTCACGAGGTGCTAATCCGGCAAATTTTCGCGCCACTTTATAGAGTTCGTATGCTTGCAGAGAATTGGTTTGATAGAAAGACTTGGCATTCACACGAAAATGAAGCCCCTCCATCTCCTCTTCTATGTAGTCCGGACCTGAGAAAGCAATGATATTCTGATCAGATATAGTGTCGTTAAGTTTCAAATTGACTACATAAAGCAATGATGTGATCTCCGGGAAATTTTCCTTGAGAAAGTTCATCACAAGCTTTATCTTCTCCTGATCATCTTCTCCAAACTGAAGGCATACCATACACTGTCCGGTAGAAGCTATACGGATCATAAGATTACGCAACAATCCTTTATTCTCCTTTAGATTATAGAAAGAAAGATTATTCTTTTCTGCGAAATCATATAGCCCATTGCGTATTCTGTCGCCGAGTGTTGACTGAAGATGGCATTCTTCGATATAAAGCACCTTGTCAAATGCACCCGGGATGTGAAACCCAAGAGCATTAGGGGAATCATCGAATACCTTGCCGCTTTTCACATCTTCCCAAGTACGCCATTTCTTATCAGAGAAGGTATACTCCATCTTATTGCGATAACGCCAAATCTCCTTACTTCCGAGAATTGGAGTGATATCCGGAATTTCTATCTTCCCGATGCGGGTCAGAGCATCATAGACTGTTTGCTGTTTACATTCGAGTTGCTTTTGATATGGTATATGCTGCCATTTGCAACCTCCACATATACCGAAATGTTGGCAAATCGGAGATATTCTGAACGGTGAAGGTTGCACAATTTTTTCAATATGACCTTCTGCAAATGAATGTTTCTTGCGGTCTATCTTGATGTCTGCTATGTCACCCGGAGCCCCGTATGGTATGAATACCACAATGGCAGATTCATCTTCGGGACGCATCTTGACCCGGGCCAAAGCTTTTCCCTCAGCTGCCATTGCAGTAATCTCTATATTTTCAAGAAGCGGTAGAAATTTTGGTTTTCTTGCCATAAGAATATTTCTTATTCAATCACAATATCATAATGCTCAAGGAAGTCCATTGTCTTGGCAATATAGTCTTCCATCACTACATCCTCTTCCACAAAAGGCACGGCTTTGCGATAGTCGTGCATTAACTTCTCAATGATTGGAGAAGACTTCAGAGGGCGTCGGAAGTCGATGCCTTGAGCTGCATTCATAAGTTCTATTCCTGCAATATACTGAAGGTTTGATACTATCTTGTGAAGTTTTGTAGCGGCATTAGCACCCATCGAAACCAAGTCTTCCTGTCCGTTACTGCTGACTATTGAATCGCAACTTGCCGGCCAAGCATACATCTTATTTTGGCTCACCATAGAAGCTGCTGCATATTGCGGAATCATAAAGCCACTGTTGAGACCCGGTTTTGCAACAAGAAATTCAGGAAGACCACGATTGCCAAATATCAACTGCGCTACCCTGCGCTCCGAAATGTTGCCAAGTTCATGAAGTGCCACTCCCATGTAGTCAAATACAAGAGCAAGAGGTTCTCCATGGAAATTACCACCAGACACTACTAAATCTTCATCAGGAAATACGGTAGGATTGTCAGTCACTGAATTGATTTCAATGTGCAAGACTTCGGTGACATGGCGCATTGCATCCTTGACTGCTCCATGCACTTGCGGTATGCATCGGAATGAATATGGATCTTGCACATGCTCCTTTTCCTTGGCTATAATCTCACTTCCGGCAAGTATCTTTCTGAACACTTCTCCTGTTTCAATTTGCCCTTTGTGTGGTCTTACACGTTGAATGCATTCCCAGAATGGTTCGATTCTTCCATCGAATGCTTCAAGACTCATTGCTCCGAACATATCGAAACAATTTACGAGATGCCAACCATCTATAAGAGCCTTGATTCCATTTGCACTCATAAATTGTGTACCATTTAGAAGCGCAAGACCCTCTTTTGACTTAAGTTTTATTGGCTTCCATCCAAATCTGTCAAGTGCGTCGCTTCCTTTGGTCTTTTTACCCTCTACCAATACATACCCCTCTCCTATCAAAGGAAGGAAAAGATTGGCAAGAGGTGCGAGATCGCCGGAAGCTCCAAGTGATCCGCGGTCGTATACTACCGGAAGCACATCATTATTGTAGAAATCAAGAATCCTTTGCACAGTCTCTACCTGCACGCCGCTGAAACCCATTGAAAGAGCATGAGCTTTTAAAAGAAGCATTAATTTGACTACAGTCTTGTCTACCGGTGTTCCTACTGAGCACGAATGACTCTTTATTAGGTTTTCCTGAAGGGTGACAAGGTCTGATGGAGCAATATGACGATTGCACAGAGAGCCAAAACCTGTTGTCACACCGTAGATTGGAACAGTATTTTCGTCTGTCTTAGTGTCCAGGAAGTCGCGGCAATGTTGAATTTTTTCAATTGCCTCTTCTGAAAGTGTAAGCTTGGCGCCGTCTTTCAATATTTTTTCAATAAGATCGTATGTCAGCAGAGAGCTTCCAATCGCGTATTCAGTGAGTTTTTCCATTGTTTATTTAGCTTCAAAAATAACCTTACCTTTGGCAATTGTAGTTTTCACACAATTCATACCTACATAGTAAGGCAACATATTGATATTATCAAATTCAAGTACGACCAAATCCCCATCTTTACCTGGCTGTATCGAACCTTTTTTATCAGCAAGTCCACAAGCGGCAGCTCCATTGAGAGTGAGTGCCGTGATAGTTTCCTCAATACTCATGTTCATGTAGATGCAAGCCAGAGCTATAGTCAAAGGAATGGATCCTGAGAAACAGCTTCCAGGATTTAGGTCAGTGGCAAGGGCGACGGCACATCCACCGTCGATCATCTTTCTTGCAGGAGCATAATTCTCTTTAAGAGCAAAAGCAGTAAGAGGAAGCAAAGTGGCGACTGTGCCTTTCTCTGCAAGACTCTTGATACCTTTGTCACTTATGTGGAGGAGATGGTCGGCACTTACAGCTCCTAATTCTGCAGCCAATTCTGCGCCACCAAGAGCTACGATCTCATCTGCATGGAATTTCAATTTGTATCCCATTGCTTTTGCAGCATTCATCAATCTTCTTGAATCCTCAATCTCAAATACATTCTTTTCTGTGAAGATGTCACAGAACTTGGCTGCCTTTTTGAATTTAGGAAGCATATCATTGATGATGAGATCTACATATTCGGATGTTCTGCCTTTATATTCTTCCGGCACTGCGTGGGCACCTAAGAATGTCGGCACCACCTCAATCTTCTTTTTAGATGCGAGTCTGCCAATAGCAGCAAGCATCTTTGCTTCTGAAGCATAATCAAGACCATAACCACTTTTTGCTTCGACTGTGGTCACACCCATACTTATCATACGGTCAATAAACCATTCTGCGTTTTCCACAAGTTCCGCAATTGTAGCTTTTCGGGTTGCATTGACAGTGCTTTGTATTCCGCCACCCTTCTCCATAATGCTCATATAAGAAGCACCTTCGAGACGCATTCGGAATTCGTCAGGACGAAAGCCTCCAAATACTAAATGTGTATGAGAATCAACAAATCCTGGTAGCACTACTTTGCCATTGGCATCAATTTCCCTGAATGTAGCTCCTTTTCCAAAAAGAGAATACAGTTGACGGAGAGGATTTGAGTTACCGACATACCGGATTATACCGTCCTTTATGAGAATAGCGCCATCTTCAATGACATTAAGACGCTTCATTTCGTCTCCTTTTGCGGCAGCCACACCAAGAGGTGTCACTATCGTGGCATGCTTTATATATAGATTTGACATCTTTTTTTAATTGAGAATTTTGAATTTAGAATTACACCGACACCGGCAAAAACGGTGACAACGATGAAAACGATGGCAACTTAAAGAATAGATCTCAGAAACTCTTCATCAGCAATGAAAGGCTCAGTGATCATAAAGCCGTTTTCTGCTTGAGTGTCATTCCACTCCTTGACGGTAGCCATAGCATTTTCGTTGCGTGCCCAGCTGCGACGCGCTACTCCTCCCATCACATCCCAAAGCATAGCCTTCGTCAATATCTCATCTACTCTATCACTTCCATCGCAAATCATACCGAATCCGCCGTTGATAGCCTTGCCGATTCCGACACCTCCTCCGTTATGAAGAGCCACAAGACTCATGCCGCGGGCACAGTTTCCGGCAAAACACTGCACTGCCATATCCGCCATTACGTTCGACCCATCCTTGATGTTGGAGGTTTCGCGGAATGGAGAGTCCGTACCGCTTACATCGTGGTGATCGCGTCCAAGCATTATCGGACCAACTTCACCTTTGCGAACCATATCATTAAACTTCAAGGCAATCTTAAGGCGTCCCATAGCATCTTGATAGAGTATTCTTGCCTGAGTGCCTACTACAAGGGCATTCTTTTCTGCATCTCTAATCCATACCCAGTTGTCCATATCCTGACCTCGGCGATCTTTCGGGATGCAATCCATAGCAGCCTTGTCAGTCTTGACAAGATCTTCATGCTTTCCGCTAAGGCATACCCAACGGAAGGGACCATATCCATAATCAAAGAGCATCGGACCCATGATGTCTTCCACGTATGAGGGCCAGATGAAACCATCCTTCTCATCAACACCGTTTTTAGATAATTCCTTGACTCCTGCATCATACATTGCCTTCATAAACGAGTTTCCATAGTCAAAGAAATACGTGCCACGGTCAACGAGTGTCTTTATGGCAGCATAATGACGATGAAGGGTCTTGTCTACAAGGCTGCGGAATTCTTCCGGATTGTCGTGGAGTAGACGTGTGCGTTCCTCAAATGAAAGACCTACCGGACAATAACCACCTTCATATACAGCATGGCAAGAAGTCTGGTCACTTAAAAGTTCTATTTTCTTATTTTCTTTTACAGCATACTCGAGAAGATCTACAATATTACCATGATAAGCGATGGAAAGAGGTCTTTTTTCTTTCATAGCTTCCTCTGCGAGTTTGAAAGCCTCATCAAGATTGTCAGTTACAACCTGCACCCAACCCTGATTCTTTCTGGTTGCTATACGCGACGCATCCACCTCAGCCACAATAGATACGGCTCCGGCAATATCAGCAGCTTTTGGTTGTGCACCGCTCATACCGCCGAGTCCGGAACTTACAAAAAGATGTCCACGTAGATCGCCATCTTGTGGCACACCGAGTTTCATTCGTCCCGCATTGAGGATAGTATTGAATGTACCATGTACAATTCCTTGCGGGCCAATATACATCCAACCTCCGGCTGTCATCTGTCCGTAGTTGGCTACCCCCATCTGCATTGCTTCGTGCCAATCGTGGAGATTGTCAAACATACCCACCATCATTGCATTTGTGATGATGACGCGTGGAGCTTCAGGGCGTGATGGGAAAAGACCGAGAGGATGACCGGATTCTACCACGAGAGTCTGGTCTTCTGTAAGGTTTTCGAGATATTTCTTAATTAGTCGGTATTGCAGCCAATTCTGACAAACCTGACCTGTCTCGCCGTATGTGACAAGTTCGTATGGATATAGAGCAATGTCGAAGCACAGGTTATTGTCGATCATCACTTGAAATGCTTTGCCGGCAAGACATTTTCCCTTGTATTCGTCTACAGGTTTAGCCTTCAGGTCTCCCTCCGGACGCCATCTATAGGCATAGATGCGGCCACGTGTACGAAGCTCTTCAAGAAATTCAGGAGCTGCCTTTTCGTGAAGCTCTTCCGGAAGATAGCGAAGGGCATTCTTAAGCGCTGTTATAGTTTTCTCCGGTGTTAGAGTATAGTGACGGTCCGGAGCGCGGCGGATACCGTCGGCAAACTTAGGATCTTCAGGCCATTCTGCCGAAAGAAGGATTCTGTTGTCAGTCATTTATCAGGTCAGTTATAATATATTGTCAATGTTTCCACCTCCCAAAGGAGTTTTCACCACAAAGTTAATGAAAATTTGCCAAATAGCCATAAAAAAATTCCAAAAATTACATTGTTCTAATCAGAATTCTCTTATTATGAACCAGACCACCTCTCCTATTCACAATTATTGAACAAAATTATTTCTTTAATGCCTCGTTGACGTATTTCCATATTTCTTCGCCTCGGAGGTTTCTTCTAAGAATCTTACCATCGGGCGCAACCAACATAATAAAAGGAATAAATTGAAATCCAAATGTTTTTCCGGAAAGCCGTTCGGAATCAATTAGTTGCTGCCAAGGATAATGAATTGATTTGAGAGCTTCAAGATGTTTTTCAGTAGAGTCGGAGGTCATAATGCCGATGATCGAGAAATTATCATTATCCTTGTATTTTTCATAGAGAGGCAATAATACCTCCTTGGCTTCCCTTCTGCAAGGACCACACCAAGATGCCCAAAAATCCAGCAATACATATTTCCCTTTGCCAAGGTAATCAGAGAGATTCACCTGCTTGCCATCCGGAGTAAGACACGGCATATCCTGAAACATCCGGCCCTCTTCCGTTGCTTCCACAGCCCTTAGCCTTTCAGCTTCATTCTTCAGCATGGGATATGCAGCCATATCAGCCGGCATCTCGTGATAAAGCCCCATCCAGATATCAGGACTGATACTTGAAGAAATCACACTGACAAGATATGCGCCGAGAGGATTGGAGATATTCTCCAGAGCCTGCTTTTTTAAATACTCTACACGTTCATCTCCTTTGTGATTTTTCATATTATCCCAAATTTCTGCTCTCCTATCGTTAAGTTTACCACCGGAGACAACCACTCCTCCATTTTCAAAGTTTTCTGTAAGCCTGAGCTTCACGGTATCATTCCCGGCATCTAAAAAAACAGGTATGAAATTTGTTCTTACGCCCCCTACTATATCAAAGGAATATTTAAGTTTGCATAATTCAGCTTTGTCAAGAGTTCCATGTAAAATAGCAGTACTACATTCAGGCTGAATCGAGTCAAGAGTCTTATTCTCAAGCTCGGAAATTATAGCGATGGGATGATTAATGACCGCTTCCGGCAAGTCAGAAACATTAACGACAAATGCCTTAGCAGCGAGACTCACAGCCAAAACGAAGACAATACTTAATAACTTTTTCATATTTTTCAATTAGATTTAAATTTCACAAGCCCTAATTAAGGGTAATTGAACTATCAATTTATTACGAACACAAAAATACTAAAAATTTATAAACAAGGCAAATGTTGCTTCTATTTTTTCCTCAGTCTAAACATTAGGTTTCTTCGAAATGACAGATCAGAAAGGTGAGTAATCTACTAATCTCCACAATCTTCATTTTTTTAAATAATTGTTTAGATTGCATTTGAGGTAAGAATCTACGTTAGACTGAAACTTGAATTATAGCAAATCAACTATGATTTTATCTGATATTAGTATGGAAGATTCTGAAAGTGATATGCTTTTGCCATTATTGACGATAAATTCGTCGTCCTGCCATCTTTTACTTCTCGAAAGTAAATTTTCCAAAGCTTTTTTCCCAAATCTATCTTTGAAATCTTCCAAAGGAATACCCTCGCATGTACGCATTCGAGTCATTATATACTCTTCTATGAGTTCTTCACGAGAAAGGATTTCTGAATTATAAAATGGTGCGCAATTTTTGATTTCTTGTGTCGGTTTAGTCCAATACTCTATAAAACCCCTTATATCTGATCTATTGGCTTTTCTTGTTAGATATCCGTCATAACTATGAGCTGACGGACCTAACCCAAGATACGGCTTTTGAAGCCAATAGGAGGAATTATGAATGCTTCGAAAGCCGGGCAACGCAAAATTGCTTGTCTCATAATGGTCATAACCAGCCTTTTTTAACTCATCTATTAGAATGAGAAACATCTTTTCTGAGACATCATCAGAAGCTTCCTCAAGACGTCCGTTATCGCGCATTATAGTCAGTGCAGTGCCTTCTTCATACATCAGAGAGTAAGCAGAAATGTGTTTAGGAGACATGGCAATTGCTTCTTGGAGATCTCGTTTCCACATATCTATTGTCTGACCAGGGAGTCCAAACATAAGGTCGATGGAAATATTATCAAAATATTGTCCTATACATTTATATGCATATCTTGCTGTAGCTGCATCATGCCTTCTGCCCAATGCTTTAAGCACGTCATCATCGAAACTCTGAATTCCAATACTAATTCGGTTTACACCTGCCCTTTTCCACGACTCAAGTTTTTCTTCACAAACATCATCCGGATTTACCTCTATAGTAAATTCTTCCACTTCGGCTATATATGGACTAAGGACATCACAGAGTCTTAAAAATTCATCAGAGGGCATAAGAGAAGGCGTGCCTCCTCCGATATATACAGTACGGAGTGGGCACGCCAATTCTTTTATTCTTTCGTTAAATTCGGAGCATAGAGCATCAACGTAACCATGCCAATCCGCAATTCTATCTCCTGCGCTGAAAAAGTCGCAGTAAATACATTTTTTGCGGCAATAAGCAATGTGGATATAGAGTCCTCCCCTTTCGGGAGTAATTTCCACACCATTAATGCCTTCTACTCCTCTATACATGCATTTCATTAAAGAGCAAGAAGCTCAATGATTTTGTCGCGGGCAGCAGATAGCCCTTCGACGTCTTTACCACCTGCTTGAGCAAAGAACGGCTGACCACCGCCACCACCCTTAATGAGTTTGGCAGCTTCACGCACAATCTGGCCGGCATTTGATCCATTTTTCACCAAATCGTCGCTCAACATAACGGTAAGAAGAGGTTTTTTATCAGGCGACATAGTAGCTCCAACGAAGACAGTATGCTCCGGACTCTTCTTTCTTATTGTAAAGGCAACATTCTTAACGACATCAGGAACATTGACACCAACTAACTCAACAACTTTGACACCATTTGTATCCTTAGCCTTATCAAGGAGTTCTGATGCTAAATTGTTGATACGTTCTGCCATAGCTTCCTCCACTTGCTTGCGAAGCTCTCCATTTTCTTTGACAGCTTTTTCTACAGCTGTGCGGATATTACCATTAGTTCCAAGGAGGTTGGAAAGACCGACTACAAGATCCTGGAAATTATCGATGATATTCTCTACACCTGCTCCACTGACAGCCTCAATACGACGGATTCCGGCAGCAATACTGCTTTCAGATACGATTCGCACCATACCAATATTACCAGTGTTAGCAACGTGAGTTCCACCACATAATTCGACAGAATCACCAAATTTCACAACGCGAACCTTATCGCCATATTTCTCGCCAAAGAGTGCCATTGCTCCAAGAGCCTTAGCCTCTGCAATAGGCATGTCGCGATGCTCATCAAGCGGCATAGCTTTACGTATACGGGCATTTACAAGATGTTCCACTTTACGCAGTTCTTCAGGAGTGACTTTCTGGAAGTGAGAGAAGTCGAATCGAAGGGACTCTGGAGAAACGTAGGAACCTTTCTGCTCTACATGTGTTCCAAGCACTTCGCGAAGAGCCTCATGGAGAAGGTGTGTAGCCGAGTGGTTGGCAGAAATAGCAGCTCTCGCATCCGTATCAATCACAGCCTTGAAAGTATCAGCCGGGTTTTCAGGCAACTTATATGAGAGATGCACGCTGACATTATTTTCACGCTTTGTATCGAAGATTTCAATTTCTTCACCATTTGAATCGATAAGTTTTCCCTTATCACCTACCTGACCACCCATTTCTCCGTAAAATGGAGTCTCGTCGAGAATGATCTGGAAGAACTCTTTTCCTTTTTGCTTCACCTTACGATAACGAAGTATGCGGCTTTCATTTTCAGTGACATCATAACCTACAAACTTCTGTTCGCCATCTTTAAGAATAACCCAATCTCCGGTCTCAATAGCAGCCGCATTACGCGCACGCTCTTTCTGACGGTTCATCTCTTCTTGATACCCCTTCTCATCAAGAGTCATGCCCTGCTCTCGCAATATTAGTTCGGTGAGGTCAAGAGGGAATCCGTAGGTATCATAGAGAGTGAAGGCATCCTTTCCGCTGATTTCGGTCTTGCCCTCCTTCTTGGCAGCAGCCACAAGATTGTCAAGAAGACCAATACCTTTGTCGAGAGTACGCAAGAAAGATTCCTCTTCTTCCTTTATCACTTTCTTGATAAGGTCTTTCTGAGCTACGAGTTCAGGATAAGCCTCTCCCATCTGATCCACCATTACATCAACGAGCTGATAGATGAACGGATTCTTTTGGTCAAGGAATGTATATGCGTATCGCACGGCGCGACGCAAAATTCTACGGATCACATATCCTGCTTTTGCATTGCTCGGGAGTTGGGAGTCAGCGATAGAGAAAGCAATCGTACGGCAATGGTCTGAGCAAACGCGCATAGCCACATCTACCATCTTATCCTTTCCATACTCCTTGCCTGAAATCTCACTGATCTTTGCTATATATGGTGTGAAGACATCTGTGTCATAATTCGACTTCTTGCCCTGAAGAGCCATACAAAGACGTTCAAATCCCATGCCGGTATCAATCACCTTGGCAGGGAGAGGTTCGAGATGACCGTCAGCCTTACGCTCATACTGCATGAAGACAAGATTCCAAATTTCTATCACCTGGGGATTATCCTTGTTTACAAGTGAAGCACCATCTACCTCAGCCCTCTCTTCGTCGCTTCGAAGGTCGATATGGATTTCAGAACAAGGGCCACAGGGACCGGTATCACCCATTTCCCAGAAATTGTCGTGTCTGTTGCCGTTGATGATATGGCTCTTAGGAAGATGAGCCTCCCAATAAGAAGCAGCCTCATTGTCACGTTCGAGTCCTTCAGGGGCATAACCTTCGAAAACAGTAGCATAAAGACGGTTGGGATCCAGTTTCAGAACATCAACAAGGTATTCCCAAGCCCAATCGATAGCTTCTTTCTTGAAGTAATCACCAAACGACCAGTTACCAAGCATTTCAAACATGGTATGGTGGTAAGTGTCATGACCGACCTCTTCCAGGTCGTTGTGCTTACCGCTAACTCTTAGACATTTCTGTGAGTCAGCCACACGAGTGTATTTAGCCGGACGGCTACCGAGAATGATATCCTTGAATTGATTCATTCCGGCATTAGTGAACATAAGTGTAGGGTCATCTTTAATGACCATCGGAGCAGAAGGCACTATATGGTGACCTTTGCTTTCAAAAAATCGCTTAAACGACTCTCTGATTTCCTTTGAAGTAGGCATTTGTTATTCTTGTTATTTTCTTTTAAAGTGCAAAATTACACAATTTTTCTGAATATTGCAAATTAAAAAAATCGCATGATAAGATGGCTCTTTCATTTAGAAATTCTGATCATTACTCCACTCGGCAGCAAAGGGCGCCAAGGCACGCTGGCGCTGACGGATTTTCGCGGAACTTTTTAAATTGGCGGGCTTCTCGGATGAGTTGGGGGCGTCACGCAGGGAACGCAAGGGTGCTGGGAACGCAGTAAATATCTTTTGCAAAGTGGCAGAGAAACTATCAACTTAAACGATTAACTATCAATTTTGCTTTGCGTCGCGGTTATAGCAAGCACGCTAAGATTACGGGCTGCTTCGAATCGCTCGGGGCTTGCAAAGAAAGATACGCAACTTTAAAACTCTGAATATTTAGATACAATGAAATAGAACATACAAAACTTTAATTAATTTTATATGGGTCTATTGCATAATTCATAAAAATTTATTAATTTTGCGTATTAAAGATTTTTTTGATATGGCAATGACAATTAAAACATCTCCTGAACTTTGGGGTGAAGATGCAAGAATCTTTACTGAGGAAGCTGAGCGTAATGGTAAATTGCCAACACCAAAACTCACAGAATCACAACGTAAGGTATTGTACACTATGTTGGAAAGTGCAAAGAATATAGTTTTTCCTCCCCGTAAAGACTGATGATAACAGAATATAATTTTGTTGAAAACACATTCATGGTGCCTTATACCAAAGAGGTCGCTGAATACTGTGCCCCCTTTTCTTGTGGTGACGAGGATTTGGATGAGTTCTTCAGTAATGACGTTTTTCTATATGAAGAAGAATTGCTTGGCAAGACGTATTGTTGGATCAATAAAATCAATCGACATGAAATAGTTGCTATAGCAACATTATCATACGATGGTATCAAAACCTATACTCTTGACAATCCTTCACGTAACGCTCTTCAACGTAAGATTCCACAACAGAAGCGTCACCGCAGTTACCCTGCTGTCCTAATTGGCAGGCTCGGTGTCAACAGATCATTTCAAGGACAAGGACTGAATGTCGGTACCCAATTGATGAATGTCCTTAAATATTGGTTTGTAGATGAGAATAACAAAGCTGCTTGCCGTTACATGCTAGTGGATGCCTACAATGCAGATCCCACAATTCACTATTATATCAAAAATGGCTTCAAGCCATTATATAAGACCGAACAAAGCGAGAAAGAGGCTTTTGGTATCTCCGGAGATGATGCGTTGAGAAGTCGTGTCATGTTTTTTGACTTAAAGATGATTACATCATAATCCAGAAAATTTGTTCGGTTCTTCTTCAATTTAGTTGAAAAAACTTTCGAATGTAGTTCACGCAAGGAACGCAAGGGTGCTGGGAGCGCAGTAAATATCTTTTGACAACTTGAACTTTGATGTTAGCTCAGAACTTATCCAGATTGGTTACCGTATTTATATGGAGGGGAGAAGAAACTTAAAAAGGGAGATGTACTCACTGCGTTCGCACCACAATCTTATGCTTTGGAGAAGGGTAAACAGCACCAGTTTTCCGGAATGGATGCACGGCTCGTGCGTATGCCATCCTAATGAGTACAATGTATGATCCATAAAAAGGTTAACTTTTTTTCTCCTTTTTTTGATCCTACTTTTCAGCTCGGAGAGCATTCTTTGTTTTTCAGTTCGGAGATCTGGCATTGTGCCGAAGCTTTAGACTTCAGTATAGGACACCCTAACAAAAGTTCAGCCTCGAAGAAGCGCTTTATGGTTTGCTTGAAAGAATAACCTCCTTATGGCTCGAACTAAATCGCGAAGAAGGTTTGTCGAAGGTGAATTTTCCTCTTCCGTTCTCCTCACTTCCCATTAATAGATACACTACTTCCTATTTATTTAGCGTAGATATTATTAATGCTATCACTATTATAACAGCCATCACACCCATTATCCCAAAACATACTTTTTCAACGAGTGCCTGTTCTTCTTCTTCCTCCTTTCGTTTTATTTCCATCTCCTTTCGTTCTGTTTCCTCTATCTTTAAACGCTCCAATTCTACAATATGTTTCTGTTCCAGACTTAGAATATCCATATCGCAATTCCTATACAAGTACCATTGAATATCCTCTAAAGTTGCTTTTGTAAGGGATGTAGATGTATCGTTTATAAGGAAGCAGAAGCTGTCAGTGCCATCGAGGTTCAATACAATTAGGTTATCGTCTATGTGAGCGACTTTGTAAAGGAAAGTAGCAATTCCTTCATCCAAGATGATTGCAGAGTCAGTCGCAATCTGCCATTGAGAATATGTCGATACTCCGTTTATAGATATGAGCAGTTTTCCATCTTTTAAGAAGATGTATTTGGCAGCAATATCTTGTTCATCAGTCAGCATACGCCACTCTCGCCCAATCAGTTTTGATTTGATGTCGAGTTTCTTCTTTTGGGATACCACTCCCCTTGCGGCATTTATTATGAAGGTTTTCATATTTTGGAATTTTACCTTTACTTATAGCTATTATATTCTTCTTCAGTAATCGGAGTTTCTGGATCTATAAGTTTAACTTCATTATAGGTGAGCTCGTATATATGATAGACAAGAAAATCAATAGATTGCTCAACTTTGATATTATTAACTTTTGGATCAAAGCGTTTGTTTATTAGATTGATGAGAGGATTAAAATATCTGTTATCTCTTTTTATTGGAAGGATCTTTAGATTCTCAAGCAAGATACGCGGAAATAGTTTTTTAGTATTAAATTTCTTCTGATATATATAATTAAACAATCTACTGTTAAGCAGACCAAGAACATACTTACACTCCTCCTCATTATCTAGTTTTATTATATATATAGACTGCGGGCATACACAATTATTGAGATCTAAGGTAGCATTAATGCATGTTCCTACTTGGCGTACAAGAATTTTTGGTGATTTGTAATATTTATTGAAATCTTTCTCAACATCTGATCTATCAATGAACATATCTGATTCAAGAATACTATATCTTGATACATGTGTTCCATTTACCATCAGAGACTTATTCGTACCAGATGTATATGAAATTATTTCCGAGTTTCGACCAATTTCTTCTCCTCGTCCCATAAAATCTGAAAAGATTTCAAGAGATTGTCCAGATTTGAACAAACGGTGAATCAGTGACATTTCTTGTTCTGTTAGAAAGAGAAATGCCTTGTAGTCGTTCTTTTCAAAGAGGTGTTGAGGTATCAAAATTGTTTTTATCTCATTATTAGAAAATGAGACTTTGTCTTCTGTCTTAAGTAATTTAGAAGTTGAATACTTGCGTTCTTTTGAAAAAGTAATAATAGAGCTTCCTACAGAAGCGCTTTCAAATACCTTGTTTAATGTAAGTAATGAAGCAATTCCAGATTCTTTTAAAATCTTATTTCGAATAGACTCAAAATTTGACCTTTCGTTTAATGAATCGGGCACAATGAAGCAGATTGTTCCTCCCTTCTTTGAAAGTTGTAGTGCTTTTTCTAAAAAGATTGCATATAAATCGGTTTGCCTTTTCGCTGAAGTATACTTTGATTTATATATCGTTACAAGTTCAGATGGGATTTCCTTGATTGAAACATATGGTGGATTAGCAATTATTAAATCAAAGCCAGAAGAAATACCGAACATCCATTGCGGATCGAAGAATCTTGCATATTCGTTTTGTTCAAACATATTCCATGATGCTATTTTCATAGCATTGTCTTCTGCTACTGCACCAATTGAAATTAGTTCGTCAGCGTACTCTTTTCTTATTGAAGAGATATCTTCTCGAATTTTTCGTTTATTTGCGTTTCGCTTAGCGACAAAAAGCTTGTGATTCGCTTCTGATAAACGCTTTTTAATCTTACTTATACGTTCTGTATTGGTGAAAATATTGCCTTCACCTAAAGGAATGAGAGTGTTAGCAGAAACAAAGTTTGCTTCAAGGTTAGGAAGCGGACGTATGCCGAAATTATTTATCGGGTCGTCATATTTCGGTTTCTGCTCTGCTACAAGTGAGATAAAGAAGCGTAGTTTGCTTATCTGCGTGGCAATGGGCTGAATATCTACACCATAAATGCAATTCTCTATGAGGTAAAGTTTTCGGGCATAGTCCGGATCATTCACCTGTCTGTTGAAAGATTGCTCAATGTCAGTACGGAGACGATTACGTTCTTCCTCATCTTCAATATGATATGCTTCCTCATCTCTTTTCAAAGATATTTCAAGTATAAACTCTCGCCACATCTCATTTGACGGATCGAGTTTGCGGAGCGCATGAACCATTTGTTGAAGAATACCCATAGGGAAAGCACCCGAGCCGCAAGCAGGATCCAGTACTTTACAATTATAAAGGGCAGCCATAATCGACTTACGCTCTTTTTCTGGGAGTTCAAAGTTATCCACCGAATAATCGAAAAGATTACGGAGTATTGTCTCATCAAGTGATGAACAATAACGCGTAAGGTGGGAGATAAGACTTTCATCTACCATATACTTAACAATGTCGCGGGGAGTATAGAATGAGCCGGTCTGCTTTCGAGCAGTTGTATTTGTTTCAGGATTATATGATGCAAGAAGGTTTTCAAAGACTTTACCGAGAAGTTCAGGGTCAAGAGACACTTCTTGGTCGAGCGGAGTATTTTCTTCGACAGTGAAATTATAACTTCGAAGTATATTAATCAAGCCTCTTACGTTTGAGTGTTTGTCATTAATTCCATACCAAGCAGAAAGGTCAACGTTAGCACCGACTTCTTCACCAAAGAAGAAATAGTCAGGGAACGATAATTGTTCAAGTGATACTTTCCTTTCTGAAAAGCCGTCATAATACATTCCATTGTCCTTGTCATCAAGGCATTCAAATAGACCACCATTCAAGAATGGAACATGTGAATTCGCAAGTTCGAGCAGCTTATTATCTCCTCCATCTTTAAACTCAGATTGATAACGAAGAAGATTGTTAATATTATAATCTGGACTGATTCCTTTTATTCTTTTTGATGTAGCAAAACGACGATTCTCTTTATTATCTGATTCCTCATCCATAATTGGACGATTGAGCATAGCAAAGAAAAGATTTTGCAAAATCAAGCGATAATATTTGCTTTCTTCTGGATTATAGAACAAAGTGTTGTCGCTATGGGGATCAAAGTTCTCGATAAAATACTCACGAATAGCTTTCTCATCGAAAAACTCTTTCGGGATAAGGTGCTTTTGCTTAAGAAACCATACGAAAATAAGACGAGTGATAAGACGGATTACTGCCTCATGATTATATTTGAAATCATCTTCCGTAGTCGAGATATCATTTGGGAACTTAACCTTTCCACTACCAATCACCCAAGCATACCATTCTGAAAGCTCTGTATAGAACTTCTTTGTGAGAAGTTCTGAGGAGAATACAGCAAGCCAATGCTTATAGAGATCCTCATACGTATAATATGCCTTGTCGCCAAGGGATGTAAGGATATCAAGATGACCACGGTGCGGTTTCTCGCAGTTGATGTCACGAAGTATAGACACTTTGCCGAGTTTTTCACCTTGTCTCCAATTCTGCTTATATTCGGAGCGTTCACAAGTTGCCAAGGTAAGATACTTTCCATTGCGTATAAATACTACGACCGGGAGTTCGGGTGCCATTCGATTGAATCCTCGTGTGAGCGTAGCGAGTTCGCTGCGCGAAAGGCTCTCCCCGTTCTTGATATCGACTGCGAAAATCACCATAGTATAATATTTCCCTTCGATAGGCTGTCCGAGTTCAAAAGAAGACGCATTGCCATTCAGAGTCTCTTCATCCACAGAACCTATCAAATAAGTCTCAGCAATCTTTGAAACAACTTCTCTCAAAGCCAAAGGCATAGGAGAAGAAACCATCCCGGAGTATAGATCCTCGAATGCCATAGGCATCTTGCTATTGGCTTCAAACCGAATCTGAAGCTTTTCGAGTAATTCCTCCACTGCATCAAACAGAGGACTACTGGTAAAACTATATAGAGTTTCCTTAATAATTTCATTCATAATCTCATTTTCTTACAGTGATATATTCCCAAACCACAAGATCAAAATTCTCAAGTTTGAATTTCTCTTCAAGAAGACGGTCTTCCGACTTCTCTGATTTTTTCTTAGTCATTTTATTTGAGCCGAGTAAAGCTAATGCAGAAGTCAGAGCTCGTTTAGGTACCTGATTAGTCATCCAGTCTTGTACTATCTTTGAAAGGGTTGCGAGACGTTCGGAATCACCTGTCTCTATCCATCTTGGAAGGCACCGCTCCGCAGTCTTATTCTTCCGAAGGAAATCGAGTATTTCCGCTCGGTTGAGTTCACGGTATACAGCAGGTCTTGATTGATCCACCGGCTGACACATCAGATAAATTTCTTTATATGGTTTAGTCGAACCTTCCTCTCTGTGGGGATAACCAACGACACCAACAAGGGACTCTCCCATTCCTTCGAAATCAGACGGATTGAAAGCGAAACCTGAGAATATACCGTTAGGCATCTTTCGGAATACGTCCTTGTTCTTCTCAAAGAAATCTATAAGATCCTGTCGATAGACTTCAAAAGAGAAATCCTTGAGTGAAAGAGTTCGAGGACTCTCTATGTCGCTGATAGAATTATTCTGCAACTCTTGAAGCAAACGGTCGGCATTTCTATCCTGTATTGGATTATCCTCCACCATTTTGATGAACTTTTCATTGACTTCCTGAGTCTCTGAACCGACAAGAGTCATCATAGCCATACGGTTTTGAATCCGGGTTTCAAGTTCAAGATATTCCTCAAAACTCTTGGCCGGCCAGAAGTTGACGCATTTTATTATTTTGTTGGGAGATCCAATACGGTCGATTCGACCGAAACGCTGGATGAGACGTACCGGATTCCAATGAATATCATAGTTAATCTGCATGTCGGCATCCTGAAGGTTCTGACCTTCAGAAAGACAGTCCGTTGCGATGAGGATATCTATGGGGTCATTGAGAAGTCTGGCGTAAGCGGGCTCATACTTTAATATCAAAGAATGCCAAAGTTCGTACGGAACATCCCACTGCTGCTTCTCATCGTTGTAATATTCATTCCGGTCAAGCGCGGCTTTCTCATATAGGTCGCGCCAGTCAAGTTCCTTATATAGCTTGCTGTATGGAGCGAATCTCTGAAGAAGCGAGAAATAGCCATTCGTAGACTGCGCTCCCGTTGAATATGACTCAGAACCGCTTGCAGATGCAATATTAGTGAACCCACGTTTCACCAGTTCATCAAAAATAAATTTTGCGGTATCGGCGTAGACAGTAAATATTACCACCTTCTTATTAGGCTTGTCCTGTTTCTCGCGAAGAATCCGTTCGAGTTCGTCAAGTTTCACATCACGCTCTATTCCAGATTCATACTTTTTCTTGAAATCAACAAGACTCAGGTATATTTCATTCAGTTTCTTTTTATCAGATTCAAGAGCACGCTGAAATCCTCCGATATTCTTCATATCGGCTAACTTAATTGTTCCTTTACGCAATGCGAAGCACTCATCATCATCGATTTCTCCATCTTCTTCCTCACCATCGAACAGCGAGGGTTCAATAGCTCCAGTTGTCAAACCGGCGCGGTATTTCTTCACCTTATCGAGAGTCTCTACATGAACATCAAGCACCTTCTTCACAGTACTTATCAAAGAGAACCATGAAGACTCCAGACGTTTCATAAAAAGAATACCCATCATCTTGACGAGGAATCGCTCACGATTCACCTCATCGTTCCAGGCTTCTGCTGCAGCGGCCTTTTCTGATTTTTTCCTCGTCGCCTCCATGAAAAGACTTGGTTGGTAAGCGGCAAGGAACAGAGAATCGAATGCAGAGTAAATATCCTTGGTGGTTTTATAGTTTCCAAAATGATCAACACCCTGATAAACATTCATTGGCTTTTCCTTTTCTGGAAACCCAAGATTCTCGCCTAATGTCTTCTCTATTAGACTTCGAGTGCGCGCTACAATCAACTTATCTGTAAGATTAAAGAACTTTGGTGGAAGAGTCTTAATGAATCCTCCAATCGTGCGTTCGGGATCCTTACACCAATTTGTGTATTTGGCTTGAGCATCCTTGAAGAGGAACATCAGAGACTCCACATTAAAGTCTTCAGTATTGAACGCGCTATCCACTCCTCTTCCAATAAGATTGAACTGACCTTTCACATCATTGAGGCCTGTATTGATAGGTGTGGCGGACAGCATGAGCACCTTCACGTCGCGGTATTCGTGACCAGGCTGATTCTGAATCAAAGACTTCATCAGATCCTGATATCGAGAGGATTTTTCATTTCTTAGGTTATGGCTCTCGTCAATGACAATAAGAATTTTCTTTTGTCTTTGAAGCCACGAAAGACGCGCGTCATCGTATCTAAACTCAAGACGATCGTTTTGGAAATCCGTATGGAAACGCACGATATAATCAAATTCATCGGATTCAAAACGAGAACCGTTCCTACGTCGGTATTGCTTCCAGTTGTGCTCGAGTTTCTTCGGACATAGTAATATTGTGACATACCCCTGCGTTTGGAAATATTTCATGACTGCAAGAGCAGAGAATGTCTTGCCAAGTCCTACTGCATCGGCAAGAATTGCACCATTATATTTGCGCAGCATCTTTATTAGTGAGATGACACCCTTTTGCTGATAGTTGAAAAGTGTCTTCCAGATTGTGCTCGTTTGCAGAAGCGACATATCCTGACGGTGCTCAATGGAAGCATCAAGATCTATATCACTATTAAAGAGTTCGAAAAGTATCTTATAATAGATTTCCTCAGGTGAGTATTTACGGAAGAAATCATCTATCTGCCGAATGAAGTATTCCTTTACTGATATACGCTCCCCTTTTGGTTTCTCCTTATTAACAGGAAGGGTATCCGAGGCTATCTTCCATATCTCGTCAAACCAATGTGTCAGTTCCCGGTAATCGGCATCTGATTTGTCTGCGGTCTTCCCCATTGTAAGCTCCACATTGGAGGAAGGTCTCAACCCAAGTCCAGAATCTGTGAGGTTACTGCTACCAGATAGGAAAAATCCCTTAAGACGTTTGTCCTTAGGTTCGTAAAGATAAACCTTGGCATGACAGAAGGCATTCGTGATTGCCTTGCATTTCACTGTGTCACGCATCAGGAAAGCTTTCGCATCCTTGACATATTCATCCAAATTGAAGGTAGTGTCAAAACCCTCATCGCCCCGCAGAAGATCGATAATCTGTTTTTGATCGTTATCATCCTTGAGCATTTCAGAGGAAAGCAAACGATATTCTACATCCTCAGGAATTTCGTGGTAGAGTTTGCTGAGAGCACGTAGGGTGAAATATCCTGTTACGATATCGAATTTGCCGATTTGATGAGGAATGGCAGCATAGGTCTTTATGAAATCCCATACGGTCACAATGTTTAGGCCATCGCCATATCTGTCTTTCTTATTGTCAATGAGCATCGGGCAGTCCTGACTGTGTTACCACTGACTCCTGATGGCTTATGATGTTTAGGTATGAAAAAAGCGGGGAGCCATATTGCTGCCCGCTCCGATGTTCGAGGCCTTAGGACTGCCTTATCTCTGGAACGAGCAGCAGACTCCACGCCGTATATATGTAGATACCCCAAACCCACTTCAAGCCCGTCGCGGCTTGAAATGAGCCCGGATAGGTATGTACATACCCGTGGCGTCTATTGCTGCATTGTTCATAAGAGATATTACAGAGTGTCCTAAGTTCCGAACATCTAAGAACAAGCGTTACAATACACGCTTTTTATTTATTTTCAAATGTTTCCCGCTGCCTGGCGTGTGATGTCTACTCTTAGACTGCCCCACAGCGTGGATTCGTTGGCAAAGGTAAGGATTTTTTTTGAGGTGGCAAAATTTTGTTGATAAATCATGGGGATTTTTCACCTTGCGACAAACCTGCTGCGCGGTGGAAAGTTGCTTTGTTAAAGTTTTTATAAAAATACTTAAGTTTATGAGTTTTGCTATCTTTTATTATGTAAATGTTTATCTTGCGCAGAGGGGTAAAGGGGGCGGAATGATTTTAACGATTAACGATTAACGATCAGGTTGACATTCGGTTGCAAAGTGCGATTAGGCTCGGTGCGTATTGTTGGTTTACTTGAGGACTTGGTGGGGCGCATGCGGAGCATGCTTTATTACGTTGGTTTGACGCGCGCGGGACGCACTCGGAGAGTGCTAACTACTCTGTTTGACTCGGTGGGGCGCATGCGGAGCATGCTTTATTACGTTGTTTGACGCGCGGGGACGCACTCGGAGAGTGCTAACTACTCTGGGACTTGGTGGGGCGCATGCACCACCGTATGTAATCACTAAGTCTCTTATAATTCGATTTCATCCTGTAAGTCCTTGTGTTGAAGATAATAAATCGCCTTTTGTCTTTCTATCTCATTGCGCAACTGCTCTTGCGTTGGCATATATAGCATATACTTTGAGGCGAAAAGATGATCGTTGTCATGGAGAACTGAGTAACGAGCAATATCATCGTCGGTATCATCACAGAGAATAATGCCGATCGTCGGATTATCTCCTTCCGTTCGCTTCATTTCATCATACATTCTGACATACATATCCATTTGCCCTACATCCTGGTGACGTATTTTTGATGTTTTGAGGTCAATCAACACGTAGCATTTCAGGAATATGTTGTAGAATACCAAGTCAATGTAGTAGTCCTCTTTCTCAGTATGTATATGTTGCTGACGCGCCACGAATGCGAAGCCCTTCCCAAGTTCGAGAAGAAACTTTTCAAGATTACTGATGATTGCCTGCTCCAGTTCAGACTCTCGAAAAGAAGAATCAGCAGTAAACCCAAGAAATTCTCCAATGACCGGGTTCTTGATAAACTCGGTTGGATCAGGCGATTGTAGGGGTGCTGTGAGTTGAAGCATCTCTTTTTCTACAAGGTCTTTTCGCTGAGATGCAAGTAAACGGTAGTAATATTGCGAACTAATATTACGCTGGAGAGTACGTACACTCCAGTTTTGTGAATAGGCTTCCGATTCATACCAACGACGTGCATCATCATTAAGTTCTTGGATAAGAACTAAATAATGCGTCCACGATAAGATTGGTGCAGATTGTGCAATCACTGATTGCACAATTCCATTATCACAAGAATATAGCGAACTATACATCTTGTAAAAAGACATGAAGTTGTATAGATTACGCTTCGTAAAGCCTTTACCGTATGATGCTGTAAGACGTTTGGACAGCTCTTTGATTACCGATGCGCCATATTTGGCACGATCCTCTCCATTAAGCTCTTCCTCCGCAATCATTTTCCCTAATTCCCAATTACGACGCACCAGTGTTTCATTGATGTAATGATACGCTTCTGAGCGTGCTTTTTCAACAATATTTGAAGCTCTCTGAAATAGATTGTCAAAGCCGACGGCCGAAGCGCTTACTTCATCCATATTTTCGTTGCTCTGAGATTTGGAACTATTGGGTTCCAAATCTAATTTTTTAGAGTTTGATTTCATAGCCAAGTGATTTGAATACGTTAAGGACATCTGCTCGGGTTTCTGCCTCAGCACGAAGAATTTCTGAAAGTTCAGCCTGCAACTCTTTCATTTTAGTTTCGTAGTCAACAGTCTCGTCTCGATTTACAAATTCTATATACTTACTGGGTACAAGTGAGAAATCTTTCTCCTTTACACCCCCTTCACCATAGACGGATACTGATTTGCAGAACTCCGGCACATCGGCAGAAAGGGCAGCGTTGGCGAGGATACCACGTATGTTCTCTAAAATGGTATTCTTGGAAGTCACAGGCTTATACTCGGCATCTTCAAGCGCAAGGTTACACTTCTCCATCATATCCATGATAGAGTATTGCTTCGGACTTCGGAGACATCTGTCGATGACTCGCTGCCGTATGAGTGCATTCTTCGTTTGCGCCATCTTTAACGAAAAGAACATCCAAGTTGCATCTGAAGGCTGACCAAAGCCTTTAACGGCTACAAGGATGTTCCTAAAGTTTTTCGGCTCTCGCCGTTTTCTTTTTCTAATTGGTCATTTTCAGATTGTCGTTACTTCGTAAATGCAAAATTATAAAAAAATATTGAAGTAGACAAGGCTTTATGCTTAAGAGCATAAGCATAAAATAGCTGTCACGTTGCGATAAATCTGCTGCGGTATGGGATGGTAAAAGATTACTGAATTTTCATCTTGCGACAAAGCTGCGGCGCGATGGGAAGTAGCTTTGCTAAAGATTTTATAAAATTACTTGTGTTTATGAGTTTTGCAATCTTTTATCATGTAAATGTTTATCTTGCGCATAGGAGTAAAGGGGGCGAAATGGGGTTAACGATTAACGATTAACGATCAGGGCGGCACTTGGTTGCAAAGTGCGGTGGGGCTTGCTGCGCATTGTTGGTTTACTTGTGGACTTGGTGGGGCGCATGCGGAGCATGCTTTATTACGTTGTTTGACGCGATGGAGCGCATGCGGAGCATGCTTTATTACGTTGGTTTGACTCGGTGGGGCGCTTGCGGAGCAGGATTTATTACGTTGTTTGACGCGCGCGGGACGCACTCGGAGAGTGCTAACTACTCTGCTTGACTTGGTGGGGCGCATGCGGAGCATGCTTTATTACGTTGTTTGACTCGGGGAATAATTGGGTGGTCATAAACATACGTTGAGTGTAAGTTCGAAACTATAATAAATATAAAGACCTAAACTGCCATAAGCGATTTAAAAGTGTTATAATTATATAACCAAATGAATTTATAATGTCTGAGCAAGAATTTAAATCATATAGATTGTTGTCTATATCTGATCCATCTGATGAGATGGTGGCGATTCTTATGGATAAAATAGCTATAGAAGTTCGTGAGAGTAATAGAAAATCAGACGAGGATTTCTTTAACAACTTGCGGAACGCTGTTCTTTCCCATAAGAAGACAAGACTTATGAGTAATTAATGTTGCATACACATGGATATGCGTAAAGATGGACATAATCCGGTACTAATTGTAATAGCCGGACCTAATGGATCTGGCAAAACAACTGTAACAAGCCAATTGTTAAAAAGCGATTGGCTTGAAGATGCCATATACATTAATCCGGATATTATAGCAAATGAAAAATTTGGGGATTGGAATTCTCCAGATGCAGTAAGACGTGCGGCTGAATACTGTTCTGAAATGCGTGAACTCTGTCTTGTACAAAGGAAAAGCCTTATATTTGAAACGGTCATGTCAGCTCCGGATAAAATTGATTTTATAAGAAGAGCTAAAGATGCAGGATATTTTGTCAGGCTTTTCTTTATATCTACAAATAATCCCACTATCAATGCAGCTCGTATTGCAAGACGGGTGATGAAGGGTGGACATGATGTTCCAATCACAAAAATCATCTCAAGATACTCCAAGTCTATCCTAAATTGCTGTGACATTGCGCAAGAGGTTGATCGGCTATACGTTTATGATAACTCTGCTGATGATATGCCAATACAACCGCTTTTCAGGCTTTCGGATGGGATTTTAGGCAAAATGTATGTTGAATCTTTGCCTGAATGGGCAAGCTGTTTTTTTTAACGATTAACGATTAACGATCAACGATCAGGGCGGCATTCGGTTGCAAAGTAGGCTGAGGGTCGGTCGCTTGGGCATTTTGGTTTCCATGTGGACTTGGTGGGGCGCATGCGGAGCATGCTTTATTACGTTGGTTTGACTCGGTGGGACGCACTCGGAGAGTGCTAACTACTCTGTTTGACTTGGTGGGGCGCATGCGGAGCATGCTTTATTACGTGGTTTGACGCGTGCGGGACGCACTCGGAGAGTGCTAACTACTCTGATTGACTTGGTGGGGCGCATGCGGAGCATGCTTTATTACGTTGGTTTGACGTGGGAGGCGCATGCGGAGCAGGATTTATTACGTTGATTGACTCGGGGGGCGCATGCGGAGCATGCTTTATTACGTTGATTGACTCGGGGGGCGCATGCGGAGCATGCTTTATTACGTTGATTGGCTCGGTGGGGCGCTTGCGGAGCAGGATTTATTACGGGGGAGATGAGTGGGAAGATTTTGAAGAATTTTGAAGAATGGGATTTGTTTTTGGTTATTAGGGGAGTTTTTATTATCTTTGCATCCTAATTTTTAATACAAATGAGCGATTTAAATCAAGACGATATAAATCTTAATGTGGAGTCTGATTCTACAGATGAGAATGCAGAGAGGGTAAATCGAAAGCGATATAATCCTTTCTTATTGCTATTTAGCATCCTAATGACAGGGACGGCTGGATGGAAAGATCTGCGCCGGTCTCGCTTTACGCCGGAGCAGACGGCAGCCGGTTGCTTCTATCCGCTTATTGCGTTGGCATCAGTATGTCGATTTACAGATTGGTTTTATCTGCCCGAATTTGATCTATCGTCAACTCTAATCAGTGCGGTGTCAGTATTTGCGTCTTTCTTTTTCAGCTATTTTGCAGTGCAAGTCGTGTGCAAATGGCTCTTCCCCATGGCGGCAAAATCAAAGACTGAAACCACTTACTTCAAACTGATGGTGCAGTACTCATTGGCAAGCCTTGCCCTTTTCTGGATTCCTGCAGAAATTCTACCGATACTTGAACCCCTCACTGTCTTCCTTCCTATTTGGACGGCGTTTATTATCACCAGAGGATTAAGATTCCTTAGAATTCCTGAAAATATGGTCAACCGTTGTACTGCTATAATTGTATTAACTGTGGTCGTCATGCCATATATTTTCATGTGGATAAGTGAATTAATCTTTTAATTCATATTATACAAGTTATAAATAATGATAATTAACCTCTTAATTTATTTAACTTTTGCATGCTTATATTATTATCACGCAAAGGCGCAAAGGGGCAGAGGTTGTTTCAACGATGAATTAAGAACGATGAACTATGAATTATGGCTTCGCGACTCAGTTTTGGCAAGATCGCAATGATTACGGCCTGCTTCGCAACGGCCGGAGCACGCAGAGAAAGCTACGCAACTTTAAAATATTGAATATCGAGCTATAATGAAATAGAACATACGAAACTTGAATTAATTTAGCTAATAATATTTTCAATGGAATCTAAGAATATCAATATAAAGAATAGACGCGCTTCTTTCGATTATGAAATAGGCGATACATATACAGCCGGAATGGTGCTAACAGGTACGGAAATAAAATCCATACGTGCCGGTAAGGCTTCTCTTACTGATGCTTATTGCATCATCGATAGAGGTGAAGTATGGGTAAAGGGAATGAACATCTCTGAGTATTTCTATGGATCATACAACAACCATATCGCCCGACGCGACCGAAAACTTCTTCTGTCGAAAAAAGAGATAGCAAAGATTCAGAAAGCCATAGCGGATCCCGGATATACTTTGATTCCTCTTAGGATTTTCATTTCCGAACGTGGATATGCAAAGCTTGTAGTCGGTGTGGCTCGAGGCAAAAAGCAATACGACAAACGCCAGGCTATTAAGGAGCGGGAAGATAAGAGAATCCTTGACAGGATGATGAAAAAATAAGACTTTTTGTATTGTAATGAGGGAACTTGAACTTCTTGCACCATCCGGAAATCCTGACATAGCTATGGAGGCAATTCTCCATGGCGCAGATGCTATTTATATGGGTGCGTCAAGCCATGGCGCACGAAGAAATGCTGCCAATTCCATTGATGATATCAAGCGAGTGGTGGATTTCGCTCATATTTACAGAGCCCGCGTTTACGTGACAGTCAACACTATTGTATATGATAAGGAAATCCGAATCGTTGAGAAGCTTATAGCCGAACTATATAATGCCGGTGTAGATGCTATAATAGTTCAAGATATGGGTATCTTGCGCATGGAGATCCCTCCTATCCAACTTCATGCAAGCACTCAATGTGATATCCGAACTCCTGAGAAAGCGCGTTTTCTTCAAGAAGTTGGGTTCAGCCAGTTGGTGCTTCCTCGGGAGCTAACATTGGAAGAAATCAAGAAAATGCATAAGGCTGTCACTGTTCCCTTGGAATCTTTCATCCATGGCGCACTATGTGTAAGCTATTCAGGACGATGCCATGCAAGCTATGCATCATGTGGAAGAAGTGCCAACAGAGGAGAATGCGCTCAAATATGCCGTTTACCTTTTACGCTATCTGACGCGAAGGGCTATATAATAGCCAAAGACAAGCATTTGCTTTCACTCAAAGACCTTAATAGCATTGATATTCTTCCCAAATTGATAGATGCCGGAGTTTCAAGTTTTAAGATTGAAGGGCGACTTAAAGAAGCAGCTTACGTAAAGAATACAGTAGCCTCTTATCGAAAAGCCTTGGACAATATCATTGCAGAAAATCCGGAAAAATTCAAACGTAGCAGTTACGGAATTTCTGATATATCGTTTACTCCGGAATTAGAGAAATCATTCAACCGCGGTTTCTCTCATTATTTTATCTTATCAAGGCGTCCGAATGACCTCACTTCTCCTAATACTCCTAAATCTATGGGAGAAATAATCAAAGACCCTTCTGATTTGAATAATGGCGACGGGATAAGTTTCTTCGATGCACAAGGTCGCTACACCGGCGCTATGGTCAATGGTGTGCAAGGAAAACGAATCATCACTTCAAAACCCGTCAACATTCCAAAGGGCGCACAAATACATCGCACTTACGACCGGGTATGGGACAAAGAGATGCAACGCAATACAGCCATAAGAAAAATTGGAGTTTCCTTTACATTAGACGATACCGGACTGACGGCTCAAGATGAAAGGGGATGTATCGTCAGGCTTCCTCTTGACAACAATAAGAAAGATGAAGCCCGAAAAACACCTGACTACTCTCCTATTTTCTCGAAACTTGGCAATACACCTTACAGTCTACAAAAATTCCAATCATCCCTTGACCAGTCTGTATTTATACCAGCAGCATATCTGACAGATCTTCGTCGTCGTGCCGTGGAGGCCCTTGACAACGCTAATCTTATTACTTACCCTTATAATTACCGACGCAAAGAAAATAAGGCGGCTCAATATATGACGACCAGTCTTGATTACCGAGACAATGTCGCCAATTCTCTATCAGAGAAATTCTACCGCGAGCATGGAGTAGAAAAGATTGAACTTGCCCTTGAGGCTTCTAAACCCACTAATTCAAAGAAACCTAAGAGGCTTATGACCACACGCCATTGTATCTTGCGAGAACTTGGCATGTGTAAAAAAGGAAAAGGACTCGGAAGATATTCCGAACCCCTTTCCCTAAAATCCGGTAAGGATAATTTCACACTCGAATTTAATTGCCGAGACTGCGAGATGCATCTGCTTGGGTGACTTTATCACCGGCTTGGCTTATCTCTGAATTTGCCTCTTGCATGACAATGCTATCTTCATTTAGCAATGAGTCGCACTCTACAAATGGATGCAAGATGTCATGAATTTTCTCCTTCTTGACTTTAACGATTTCTTCCAACAAGTTTTGAATGGTATCATTTTGTCCTTCAGTCAGGAGCAAATCAGTATCGGGAGGATAACTGAAGCTAATCTTTTCAAGTTTATCCTCAAACTCATTGTAAACCTCAGCCCAAGTGGCACTATCCGGGGCTTCCGATAGTTTTTCGGTGTATTCCTTTGTCAGTTTGCATATACGGGCAAACATCTTGTCGGCATCACTTCGATCTTTTTCTTTACTCTCAGATTTACATCCTGCAAGAACAGTGCCCAATATCGCTAACACCGTAAATAAGAATTTCTTTTTCATTTCTTTTCAAGTTTTGCCTGAAGATATTTTCCAGTATAAGATTGTTGACAAGCGGCTACATCTTCCGGAGTGCCGGCAATCACAAGATTACCACCGGCATCCCCACCTTCCGGACCTATGTCAATCACCCAGTCTGCACTCTTTATCACATCCATATTGTGCTCGATGATCACGACAGTATGTCCGGCTTCTATCAGACGATTGAGCGATTTAAGCAACGTAGAGATGTCATGGAAATGAAGACCAGTTGTGGGCTCATCGAAGATAAACATAGTCCTTGGTTGCTTTTCCTGAGAAATGAAATAAGCAAGTTTCACTCGCTGACTCTCACCTCCGGAAAGTGACGAACTGCTTTGTCCCAGTTTCACATATCCAAGACCCACTTCCTGCAAAGGCTTTAGTTTCTTGATTATCTTCTTCACCTGGGCATTCTTTGCATCTTCTTCGAGGAAAGAAATGCACTCATCGACAGTCATTTCAAGGAAATCATAAATATTTTTACCCCGATATTCCACATCAAGGACATCCTGCTTGAAGCGTTTTCCGTGACATTCTTCACACTCTACAGTAATGTCTGCCATGAATTGCATAGGAATGGTGATAGTGCCTTCACCTTTGCATTCCTCGCAACGTCCGCCTTCCGCATTAAAGGAAAAGAACCCCGGAGTAAATCCCATTTGCTTTGACAATGGTTGATCAGAAAATAGTTTTCTAATCTCATCGAAAGCCTTTAGATATGTAGCAGGGTTAGACCTGGAGGATGTCCCGATCGGATTTTGGTCGACAAATTCGATAGCTCCCACATCTTTTATGTCTCCTCCAATTTTCTTGTGCGCACCGGGAGTATCGCAAGGATCGCCAAGAAGTCTGACCATAGCTTTATAGAGTATTTCCCTTACCAATGTAGACTTTCCACTTCCACTGACTCCGGTCACAACTGTCATTACGCCAAGCGGAAACTTAACGTCGATACCTTTAAGATTATTTTCCCTCGCTCCTATCACTTCAACATACTTTTTCCAAGGGCGGCGTAGCTTAGGGACAGGAATGGATCGCTTACCTTTCAGATAGTCAAGAGTGTAAGAATCTCCTGTATGCTCTTTATTCAGAGCTTCCTTGAGATTTCCTTGATAGACAATATTTCCACCATTAAGGCCGGCATCCTTTCCAATGTCGATAATTTCATCGGCAGCAAGCATGATATCTTCATCATGCTCTACCACTACAACCGTATTACCAATCTTCTGAAGGTCTCTCAATACTCCGACGAGTTTCTCCGTATCGCGGGAATGAAGACCGATAGATGGTTCATCCAAAATGTAGAGGGAACCGACAAGAGAACTGCCGAGTGAAGTAGCAAGATTAATACGTTGGCTCTCCCCTCCCGACAAGGAGGATGAAAGACGGTCAAGGGTAAGATAACCAAGACCTACCTTGTTAAGGAAGTCAAGACGACTACGAATCTCAATCAGAAGACGTTTTGCAATGGCGAAGTCTGTTTCATCCAACCTCAAATCATCAAAGAAAACTTGAAGGTCGGAGATTGGCATCCGTACAAGTTCCGTTATACTTTTACCTCCTACTTTTACATACTCGGCATCTTTACGAAGACGAGTGCCATGACACTCCGGACAAGTTGTCTTGCCACGGTAGCGGGCTTTCATCACTCGATATTGTATCTTGTATTGGTTTTCATCCACCCAACGGAAGAAACCGTCGATACCTTCCCATTTTCCTTTGCCATGCCATAGAATATCCTTTTCTTCCTGAGTAAGATCCATATAGGGTTTATGGATAGGGAAGTCCAAAGATGGAGCTAACTTGACAAGCCAGTTTTTCCACTCGCTCATTTTTTCTCCACGGAAACACATTACGGCATCTTGATAGACTGACAAAGGCTTATCCGGGACCACCAGATCTTCACTAATGCCACCCCCC
>JAIDTL010000165.1 GCA_029060725.1 Muribaculaceae bacterium
GATCCGAAAGAAATGAATTCATGACCGTCTAAACTGTATGAGAACGTGGCTATTCCATCAAGTCCCCATTCCGTCCGAAGCCAAATATCATCGGTATCGATAGGAGATATATGCAAGGTCGAGTCATTTTCACGATACTCTATATTTCGACGATCGCCTTCCGCGACTATTCCTATTCCGGAATTTGATATGGAAAAATGGCATAGCCCACATCTCTGACCTTCGGCCATGCCGGAAATATCCAGTTTTATAGTCACCGTATTTGATGGAGTACGGAAACTCCGCTGTGTCAGTGTATTGCCGGCACTTTTCAGATTGTTTGGTTTAAGCGGACGAAACGCCTTCAGGCGCAACCATCCCGGTCGCTCTGTCAAGGAATACTTGTCTTCGCGCGGCTGATAGTTCCATTGCCATTGCGGAGATATCTCCTTGCCGTCGAAATGATCGGTGGTAGCTATCCTACAACCGTTGCCTCCTACGGCAGGAATCGTTCCATCCCAGCTCATTTTTCCTATACTGTCTTCTACAGTGATCTTACCCATAAGGGGCCAGCCGTCTTTCCATTCCACAGGCAAAAGACTCACAATCCTTCCGCTCCAGTCTCCCTTTCCGTGATGGGTCAGGAAATACCATTTACCATCCTTACCTTCCACTATACCACCCTGATTCGGTTCGAAGTCCTCAACACAGGGATACATCAGCTGACGCTCCTCATCGTATGGACCGGTGATGGAGCTCGCCCTCTTAGCCATTACATATCGACCATGCCCCTTGTATTCACTGAATATAAGATAGTAGCTGGAATTCTTTTTCAATATCTTGCTCGCTTCACGCCGGTTGCCTTCATTAATAAGAAGTTTTGAAGAGAAATCGATGCTTTTTGCATCCGGAGCCATATCAAACAGATATGTCTTATATCCGTCAGCAAAATTGGTGCCGATAAAGTAAGCTTTCCCGTCATCGTCCCACATAGCCGTACAGTCATCCCATCCCGCTTCCTGAAGCAGACAGGTGAGAGGTTCCCAAGGTCCTTCCGGATTGGGAGATGAAGTTGTGAAGAATCCTTCATCGGGAGTGCCGAAGAAGAGATAGAAGCGTCCGTCGTGATGGCGCAATGTCCCTGCCCAAATTCCTCTGCCGTATCGGTTCATATTTGTCCAGTTGAGTTCCGGTCCAATACTGGTAAGGTCATCCACGATATTGGTTACAATCTCCCAATTTACAAGATCTTTGGAATGCAACATTGTCATTCCCGGAGAAAACTGGAATGTCGACGATATGGCATAGTAGTCGTCTCCTACCCTTATGCAGTCGATATCGCTGTAGTCTGCCGGAATGATCGGATTAATAAATGTCCCGTCACCCTGATCACCCCATTTCTCCCACATTCCCCAACCGGAATGAGGCGATTCGGCAAATACCACTCCTGCCGACAATAACGATAGTCCTCCAAGCGCAACCAGCAATCCGATACTCTTTTTCATGTGTAGGTTAATTTTTATTCTGACACTGTATATTTTTCTCTATTCAATATAACGGATGAGGATATCTGTTCATTGTATAGTCGGTGAAAGGAGGAAGATCACTGTCACTTCCATAGAAAGTCACCGGAAGCCAACCTCCGGAATTATTAAGGTATTATCACGGTATTCTCAAGGAAAGATCATATAGTAAATACGACATGATTACTTGAATTTCTATGATATTTGATATTTCAACTTTGTTTTTTGGCATGAATGATAATTAATCTAACAATTCAATGTATTTTTGTCTATTATTTGTGAAGACTGATGTCTTCTGCTACATCGCATATACTGACACTACCTATTTCATAAGAATATTCAAGTGTCATAAGGTCAAAACATTTAATAGCTATCGTCTATATACAAGAGATTAATCAAACATTAACCAACATAACATGAGAGTTTCAAAACTAATTTCGCTTGTCGGCATCTCAATGGCGATGACGTTGAACGCTGCTAATCCTATAGTAGGAGGGCAGTTTAAAGATCGTATCCTCCCAATGCAAGGATCAACTCAAAAAAATCCCGGAGAAGAAATCTGGGGTGCTTCAGGGGTGCAAAATCGATTTCTTGACAATGGAACTGAGAATCCTGACCTAAGTTTCTGGGGTGGTGATATCCACATGGACTCAAAAGGGAAATACTATATGTATATTGCAGGATGGGATTCTAAGTCCCGCGCTCACAGCTATTGGTCAAACTCCGACATTTATTATGTGACTGCCGACAATGTCTGGGGTCCTTATACTAAAGTCTCAAACATAGGCAAAGGGCATAATCCGAGTTTATTCATAGCCAAAGACGGAACATTCGTTGTCTATGCCCTCATAGGCAACTCTTCTGCCTGGAGATATACTTCTGATTCCGTTGAAGGTCCATGGAAATTCGAAAGTATGCCTCTCGACCTTCGCGGACGTGCCCTTTCCACTGGATCAGTAACTACATATTCCAACTGGACCTTTGCTCAACGTCCTGATGGTTCCATCTATTGTTTAGACAGAGGAGGAGCCGTATGGATCAGTGAGGATGGATTGAGTCCTTTTGAGAACACTTTAGGATCTTCTTGCTATCCTAATGGTGGAGGTGGCAGTTTTGAAGACCCTGTCGTCTGGAAAGATGAATTCCAATACCACATGATTGTAAATGACTGGAAAGCCAAGATCGCATATTACAGCCGTTCAAAAGATGGTTTTACTTGGGTTCATGAAGCCGGTACAGCCTACGATACTTCAGTAGCCGTACACCCCGATGGGACATCCGAAGAATGGTTTAAATTCGAACGCCCAAGAATCTTTCAAGATCAATATGGTCGTGCCACTCAACTTAACATGGCTGTAATCGATGTAGAAAAAGGTGAAGATTTGGCAGGCGATAACCATTCTTCAAAGAATATTGTGTTGCCCTTGAATCCTGGTCTAAGAATGGCAGTGCTCAATGAAGAAGCTATCTCTACATCAACTCCAAAAATCATGGTCGTAGTGTATAAAGAACCTGGCTTTGACCCAACCACAGACCTTGACCTGACAAGCTTACGCTTTGGGAAATATTCGGTTGTCAATGAAGGGAAAGGCGCGTCTGTCGTTTCTTCAGAAGCTGACTCCGATGGTAATCTAATACTGACATTCTCCGGCAGCGACACCGGCATTCAATCTGACGAGTTCGCTCCTAAGCTCATAGGGAAATATAATAACGCATACATAAACCCTGCTACTCCTACAGCTAAACCAGGTGGTATGTGCTTCGGCTACGCTCGGTTGCCATATATAGATTATACTCCTGAGTATCTTTCACCTTCAATTCCTTCCATTGGAGAGGGCAGCAAACTCATCTCTGTCAATGTCAAAAACTTTGGGCTTAAAGCTTCATCCGATAATTCCATAAAAATATTATCTTCAAGTAATAAACTTTTAGCCACAGGCTCTGTTCCTTCTTTGAATCCTTACCAAAGTACTGATGTCGAATTAGAATCTTCACTTGCAATGCCTGCCAGTGCTGAATCATTAAAAGTTGAAATATATAAAAATGATAAGCTTGTATCTACCCATGTCATCAAGATTGAAGACGTAATGAAAGCAAGAAAAAAGCTCTTGACACTCATAGCTGAGGTTGACGAGTATCTTGAAAGCGCTTCTTATAAATATGGTAAGGATGAGCTCCGTAGTGCTTTGGAAGCTTCTGACAAAGTAGCGTCAAGCTCTTGCATATCTGAGATTGATATTGCCTTTGATACCTTGCTTAAAGCTCTCAATAACTTCAAATTTGCAAATGCCTCCAGCAAACGCCCTGTGGCAATCACTATTTCCAATCCGCAATTTGACTCTACCGACGGATGGGATATTCTTCACGAAGGCAGTGCAGGCGGTTTCCAGATAAACAATAGAAATAATAAAGATTACAACAAAATCGGACAGAGTGAATTTCTGGAAGCTTACAACGGAACAGGTATTATTAGCCCCAACTATGCCAGACAGTGTGTAGATGAGCTCCCATCTGGACGCTATGCTTTTGAGGCTGATGTAATCGTACAAAAAGGCACAGCAGGCGGTGACGGTGTCTTCTTATTCCTTGGCGATAACTCTGTAAAATGCTCATCTGTCACAGCCAATCATTCAGAACATTATTCTGTAGAATGTACCCTTGATAGCGAAAGTCCCCTATTATTCGGTATAAACATTGAAAATTCATGCAACGCTACTTGGGTAGCCATTGACAATGCAACCCTTTTATATTATGGAGATGGAAGCCACGATAATGATGAAATACTTCCTGATGTCAACGTCAAGCATTACACTATCAAGGCAGCTAATTCAACACTCAACAATATTCATGTCTACGCTGACAGTAAAAGTGGCACTATGAAGCGCTCTGCATCTCACACAGGAGATACAGGAATTTTCTCAATAATTACCGATAATGAAAACAAAAGAGTGTATATGTATAATCACGCTACCAAGTCTTTTGTTGTTCCAGCTGTCGGTAATTCAGCCGTCTGGAATATTTCTTCAGAAGATGCTGTCTGCATAGGTGGATTATCAAAGGCTTCTACAAATATCAATGGCTACGTCATCAAGGGAGATCCGGAATCCGGGAATTCCTACAATTTCATGAATGCCCTCCGAGGTTTCAATGCGGCGGACCGTGATGGAATCGGGTCTTACACTCAAGGAGATACCGGTTCCGAATGGCTATTGACAGAAGTTTCCGGACTTTCTGAATATGACACCACTGCCATTATAAATGGTCGAGACCAGTTTATTGAAACTCTTAAACTCATTCCAAACATCACTATTGATGGAGAGACTTCATATATTGTGTCCAATTTTATAGACAATAGCTCTATATTTGAAGATACTCGTTTTTACAATCTCCAAGGTGTAGAGGTGTCACCTGATTCCAAGGGAATCAGGATTATTGTCAACTCTAATGGAGGTGTCACTAAAAGCTTTCTAAAATAACACATTTCAACTGCACTAACCAAAACAAGAGGGCGCGTCATTTTTGACACACCCTCTTTCCTATATGAGAAGTAAAACTATCCTGTATAAAGTATTTATAATCTGGTTTAATTAAATTAATTTTGAGTTTTCATCTTAAATCACTTGGACGCTTACCTGTCTTTTTCCTGAAATGGGAGGAAAAATAATCAGGCGATTCGAAATTCAGCCGGTAGGCTATCTCCTTTACACAAAGAGTAGTCATGCACAGCAAATCCTTGGCACGCTGCAGTTTCAAATCCTGAAAATACGAGGCAGGCGACAGACCTGTATATTTCTTGAAGTTCTTTCTGAAGGAAGAATAACTGGCACCTACAGCTTCCGCTATGTCCTGCACCGTCATACTGCTCTCTATATTCTCGTGCATCAGCATTCGGGCATGTGTGATCTGATCCATCCAATGTTTATCATGTCTAATACGGTTGTTCTTGTCAAGCATGTAGATAAGACCGAGCATATAGTTCACTATGCCTGCAAGCATCTGCTGGAAGTAAGGTCTTTCTCGATCCGTGGTTTCTATGGCCTTCATGAAGAGGTTAACGAGTTCTCCAGTCAATCCCACTTCAAATATAGGATTCCCTTTACTGAAGAATCCATTACTCACACGTTCATCCATATTGAAACCCTTGAATCCTATCCAGTACTGCGTCCACCCTACCTCCTTATCCGGACAATACGTATGCCACTCATCGGGAAACAGAAGAAACATCATTCCGGGCTTGATCCTTGTCTTGCCGGATTCTGAGGATTCGAACGTACCGCTTCCCTCTGTAATGTATACAAGCTGATACTCCTGCAGCACCCTTCCTTTAGAGGGTGAAAAGCTATGGCTGTCGAGATGACAGTCGGTAGGATATGACTCTCCCGGTCCGATTTTTTCACAACCTACGGTAGTGATTGTCAGACCCCACAAAGCATCACGGGGATTCTCTATAATATATTTTACAGGATTCATCATTTCCATATCTTTATGACTCCTACAAGTTCTATCTTAGAAACATGCCATTCTTAATATCGATTCATAATATCTTATCCTGCCACAAAGTTAATAATTATTTTCGATAATCTCACTTCATCTTTAATTTTTATAACTTTTCCTATCTTAATAAATTCCCAAAACAATAAAACGCCACCCGCTCCTATTCAAGGGAATGAACGGAAACGGGTGGCGTTATTAAGTTAGAGAGATAACGAGACTTAGGCGACACATTTAATGCCAAGCCATACCATCAGAAGGCCGAGGGCGACAGACGGAACGATATAGCATATAAATTTCAGCCATTGTCCCTTTTGAATCATCGCGAAGCTGTCATGGCTAAAAGAGGAGAATGTAGTGAAGCCTCCACAAAAACCGGAGATAAGGAGTGCATTGACAAGCGGGCTCATATCGTGGCGAGTCCACAGACCAACAAAAATACCGATGATAAAACATCCTAACACGTTGACTGCAAATGTTCCCGCTGGATATTTGTCGCCAAAAAGTTTCTTTCCGGCTACTCCGGTGAGGTATCGTCCGCAGGTGCCGGCAAAACCGCCTAACCCTGCAATAAGCATATATTGGATAAGCATAATTTTTCAGTTTTTAAGGGTTAAGCATTTTGTGTTTTAGGTTCGGGCTTGCGGATACATGCAGCTCCGAGAGCTACCATTGCTATACCGAATACAAGACTTGTCACCATATAGAATACGAACATCCCTCCATCGCCTTTCTCAAGAAGAGAGATCATATCGTCTGAGAATGAGGAAAACGTAGTCAGACCTCCACAGAAGCCTGTGATCCAAAGAAGATTTGCAGTCTTGCTCAATTTTCCAGTCTTATTGAGATAGCCATAGAGCATTCCTATGATAATACAGCCAACCATATTGGCCATAAACGTTCCTAAGGGGAAAGAGAGATGGCAGATTGTAGCTCCTAACTTATCCGATAGGAATCGTAGACAGGTGCCCAAGAAACCTCCGACACCGGCAATCATTGTCGATTTAAACATAGTTGTGTGTGTTTTTTTATAAGATTAATAAAAAAGTGTTTTCAACTGCAAAAACAATGCATTCATAATAAGGTTCATTGTATATATAAAATTCATTGCCATGCTAAAAACATTAGGATACAGAACAAATACGGAAGTCGATTTGTTCTTTCATTAGGAGCACGTTTAGAAGGATTGTGCTCTTACAATTTGAGTAAATTCGGATATTAACCTCATAATAAATTTACCATGCATCTAACACCAAAAGAGCAAGACAAACTTACCCTTCTCACGCTCGGCATGATCGCCGAACGCCGTCTGCAGAAAGGCTTGAAGCTCAACTACCCGGAATCAGTTGCCTATATCACATCATGCGCACTCGAAGGCGCACGCGAAGGCAAGACCGTAGAAGAAGTCATGCACGATGCCGCCAACGTACTTAAGAAGGAACAAGTAATGGAAGGGGTCGCTGACATGATCACACTCCTTCAGGTAGAGGCTGTATTCACCGATGGCTCACGCCTCGTCAGCATCCACCATCCGATCAAATAATCATCAGTGTCTCACTTCTAAAAAATCCCAGATTATGGCTACCACAGACAATAATGCACAGCAGCCAGCTACCGCTCAGCCTACGGGATATGAGACCCCTATGGGTGTCTTCCCGGGCCAGCCCGCTATCGCATACCCCAACACTCCCGGCTTCAAGCCCGCCAACTATGTTCCAGTAGGCGGTGTTATCCTCGCCGACGGAGACATCGAATATAATCTCTATCGCCGCACTGTAACTCTCAAGGTGCGCAACACAGGCGACCGCCCCGTGCAGATTGGTTCTCACTTCCATTTCTTCGAAGTGAACCGCTATATGGAGTTTGACCGCGAAGCTGCCTTCGGCATGCACCTCAATATCCCTGCCACAACAGCCGTTCGTTTCGAGGCAGGAGAGGAAAAGGAAGTCGAGCTCGTCACTTACGCCGGCAAGCAGCGCGTAATCGGTTTCAACGACCTTACAAACGGATACACCGGACGCGAAGACACTCCGACATACTATCCGAAGGAAGTACGCGCCTTCAAGCGTATGCGCACATACGGCTTCAAGGATGTGCCCGAATCCGAAATGGACAACGAATTCACCGGCTCTCCCGCCAAGTAACAACCTCTAACTTCGCATTATCAAATGGCTACAATATCAAGACAAGAATACAACAACCTCTTCGGCCCTACAGTAGGCGATAAGATCCGCCTCGGCAACACAGAGCTGTATGTTGAAATCGAAAAAGACCTCCGCGTTTATGGCGACGAGGTAGTATATGGCGGCGGCAAGACTATCCGCGACGGTATGGGCACTGCCAACACCATCACTTCTAAGGCAGGTTCGCTCGACCTCGTGATCACTAACGTCACTATCCTTGACCCGGTTCTCGGTGTCGTTAAGGCTGACGTGGGCGTAAAAGACGGCAAGATCGCAGGTATCGGAAAAGCCGGCAACCCCAACATTATGCAGGGCGTCACTCCTACCCTCTGCACCGGTCCTTCCACCGACGCTATCTCAGGCGAGCACCTCATCCTTACCGCAGCCGGTATCGACGGTCACGTGCACTTCATTTCTCCGCAACAGGCATACGACTGCCTCAGCAACGGTATCACGACCCTTATCGGTGGCGGTATCGGCCCGACAGATGGCACCAACGGTACTACTATCACTTCCGGACCATGGAATCTCCAGAAGATGCTCGAATCTTCAGAAGGTCTTCCTATCAACATGGGCTTCCTCGCAAAGGGCAACTCCTCAATGCAGGACACTCTTGAGGAGCAGATGGTAGCAGGCGCAATGGGCTTCAAGATCCATGAGGACTGGGGTTCAACACCAGCCGCTATCCGCGCCTGCATGGAAAATGCCGACCGCAACGACGTGCAGGTGGCTATCCACACCGATACCCTCAACGAAGGCGGATACGTGGAAGACACCATCGCAGCTATCGACGGACGCACTATCCACACATACCACACTGAGGGCGCAGGCGGCGGTCACGCTCCTGACCTTCTGAAGGTTGCTTCAATGGCAAATGTGCTTCCTTCTTCCACCAACCCGACACTTCCATTCGGCATAAACTCGCAGGCTGAGCTCTTCGATATGATCATGGTCTGCCACAATCTCAACCCGCTCATCCCCTCTGACGTTGCTTTCGCAGAGAGCCGTGTGCGTCCGGAGACTCAGGCAGCTGAAAACGTATTCCATGATCTGGGTATCATCTCAATGGTATCTTCCGACTCTCAAGCAATGGGTCGAGTAGGCGAATCATTCATGCGTACATTCCAGATGGCTTCCTATATGAAGCAGGTTCGCGGCAAACTTCCTGAAGACAGCGACAGCAACGACAACTTCCGCGTGCTACGCTATCTCGCACAGATCACACTTAACCCGGCAATCACTTACGGTATCTCCGACCTCCTCGGTTCTATAGAAGTAGGCAAGATGGCCGACCTCGTGCTCTGGGAACCCGCATTCTTCGGAACAAAGCCGAAACTTGTCATCAAGGGGGGGCTCATCAACTGGGCAAACATGGGCGACCCGAATGCTTCGCTTCCGACACCACAGCCCAAGATCATGCGTCCGATGTTCGGTGCCTTCGGAAAGGCTATGCCGATCACTTGCGCCCGCTTCATCTCCCAGGCTTCTATGGCTGCCGGAGTACCGGAAAAGGTAGGCACCAACAACCTCTTCTACCCGGTTCACGGCGTGCGTCAGCTCTCAAAGGCAGACATGGTGCTCAACACAGCTACCCCGCACATCGAGGTGGATCCGGAGACATTCAACGTTTATGTCGACGGCGTTCTTGCCACAGTTCCGCCAGCAAAGGAACTCCCGTTGGCCCAGCTCTACTGGTTCAGCTAAGAGCATAGCATAAATCGCACTGATCTGCGGGAGCTGCAGAATCGCAGTTCCCGCAGATTCTTTTTACCCCAATTGGACTAATTAGTCCAATTAGACCAATTTGACCATCTGATCAATCTGACCAAAATAAAAAAATGGAAGTAATCACCGAAATCATCGGCAACATACACCAGCCGGAATGGGCTGAAAAGATCAAGGGCATGCACGTAGAGACCATTTTCGTCGACCAGTGGACTGCCCAAAAGAGCCGTTTCCTCGTGACGAGCGACCACGGCAACGAATATCCGATCGCTCTTCAGCGCGGCTCACGTGTCGCTGACGGCGACATCGTATTCTTCGATCCAGAAAAGAACAACGCTGCAATCCTGCGTCTTGACCTCAGCAACGTGCTCGTGATCGACCTCAGTGGCATCAAAGATAAGGATCCGCTCGACATAATGCGCATAAGCGTAGAACTCGGACACGCCATCGGCAACCAGCACTGGCCCGCAGTCGTGAAAGGACCTAAAGTATACGTTCCCCTCACCGTCGATAAGAAAGTAATGCTCAGCGTAATGGAGACTCACCATATAGAGGGCATAACTTACGAGTTCCAGCCCGGAACAGACATAATACCATATCTCGCTCCCCACGAGATCCGTCGCCTCTTCGGAGGAGCATCTCACGAGAGCCACTCACACGTACATTAAATATGAAGATAACAAGTCTTCTCCAGATGACCGACTCGACCTTCCCGGTGGGGACGTTCTCTTTCTCCAACGGACTCGAGACAGCTTCCCATATAGGGATTGTGCATGATGCCGATACTCTCGAACAGTATACGCGCTCCGTGGCACGGCAAGGTGCTTTCTCCGACGGAGTGGCTGCTCTGCTCGCTTATCGTGCCACCAATGCCGGGAATCTGGAAGAAGTAAAAAATATAGACCGGGAGCTTATGCTCTTCAAGATGAACGATGAGGCTCGTATGATGCTTCAGCGTATGGGCAAGAAGCTTGCGGAACTCGGCGTCAAACTGTTTCCTGACTGCAAGATAATGGCAGACTGGCTCGAAGATATAAAGAGCGGGGCAACTCCCGGCACATATCCCATTGCCCAAGGCATTTCCTTTGCTGCGGCAGGACTCAGCGAGGAAGATCTCTTCGCTTCTCACCAGTATGGCGTCATAAACATGGTGCTTAGCGCTGCATTGCGTTGCGTGCGCGTGTCTCACTACGATACGCAGCTCATCCTTCAGCGACTCTGCGCCGAATCGGACGCACTCTTCGAGGAAGCCAAGGACATGACTTTCGAAGACATGAACTCATTCGTCCCCGAGATGGATATTTTCGCATCACTCCACGAAAAGGGCAATATGCGAATGTTTATGAATTAATCACGAATTTATTAGTCTAATTAGTCCAATTAGTCTAATTAGTCCAATTAGTCCAATAAATCTTATAAGACTTATAAATCTTATTAAAAATTATGTCAACCTGCAGAATAGGTATAGGCGGCCCCGTTGGATCGGGAAAGACCGCAATCATAGAAGCTATCACTCCACGCCTCCTTGAGCGCGGGATGAAAGTGCTTATCATCACTAATGATATCGTGACAACAGAAGACGCCAAGCATGTGCGCAAGACCCTCAATGGAATCCTGATGGAAGACCGCATCATAGGCGTAGAGACCGGAGCTTGCCCTCACACAGCCGTGCGCGAAGACCCTTCCATGAATATTGCTGCTGTAGAGGAAATGGAAGCTAAGTTTCCGGATGCCGATATCGTTCTCATTGAATCCGGTGGCGACAATCTTACCCTCACCTTCTCACCGGCACTCGTAGACTTCTTCATCTACGTGATAGACGTTGCCGCAGGCGACAAGATCCCACGTAAAGACGGTCCCGGCATATCACAGAGCGATATTCTTGTGATCAATAAGACAGACCTTGCTCCCTACGTGCACGCTTCGCTCGAAGTGATGGACCATGACAGCAGACTCATGCGTCCGGGCAAACCCTTCGTCTTCACCAACGCCATGACCGGAGAAGGCATCAATGAGCTCGTCGACCTCATCTTCAAGATGGCGCTATTCGATAAAAAATGATCTAAGTTGTGCGTTTTAAGTTTTACGTTGTACGAAGATAAGTAAAACGTCCAAAGCAAAACGTAAAACGTCCAACGTAAAACATCCAACGTAAACGAACTATGGCATTCCCTGAAACATACGAATACACCGATGTCGAGATAGTGAGCTTCGACCATGCAAAGGAAATGAAGCCATACCTCAACATTCCACGCGCCATGTACGTAGGCGCCCCGGGCAAACACGGATATCTACGTCTCGGTTTCGAACTCGATGCCGAGGGGAAATCCATAATGCGCGACCTTGACCGAAGAGCTCCACTCATTGTGCAACAGGAGCTTTACTTCGACGAGGAGCTTCCCGGCATGCCTTGCGTCTATATCCTTTCCTCAGGAGGTCCCAATATCGACGGCGACCGCTACCGGCAGATCTTCACCCTGAAGAAAGATTCAATGGCGTTTGTCTCTACAGGAGCCGCCACGAAGCTTGCAAAAATGCAAGACAATTATTCAGGG
>JAIDTL010000166.1 GCA_029060725.1 Muribaculaceae bacterium
CAATGCTCCGGGATGTAATGCACCGGGTGTGGCTCTTTACGTATGGTCTAATTTGCTGCGCAATGGTTTTGATCCTGACAAACACACGTTAGGGGTGATTGGTTGTGGAAATGTAGGAGGAATAGTAGCAGAATGGGGGGAACGTCTTGGGGCAAACGTACTTGTCTGCGATCCTCCAAGGATGGAAAAGGGATATACTGACAGGGAATACCTGTCGATGGAGGAAGTGCTATCTAAAAGCGATGCTATTACCCTCCATACTCCACTGACCCGAAAAGGAAAATATCTGACTTATCATCTCATAGGAGAAGATTCAATTACATACCTAAGACCGGGAGCAATTTTCATAAATGCCGCGAGGGGAGAGGTAGCCGATTCCGATACTCTCACTGCAGCAATTCAAGATGGAACCATAAAATGTTGCATCATAGACACCTGGGAAGGAGAACCCGACATCAATAAAAAGCTCTTGTCGCTTGCTGACACCGCCACATGCCACATCGCAGGATACAGCGTCGAGGGAAAACAAAGAGCATCTCGAATGGCACTTAAAGCTGTTGGCGATACACTCGGCTTGAAAATAGATCTTGAAGGACTGCAAGGACCATACAAAGAGCCTCAAATCCTAACATCCCACAAAATAATTGAAGCATACGATCCTACAGAAATGACACAAGCCCTCAAGGCTGCCCCAACTTCTTTCGAGACCCTCCGCAACGCTTACCCCCTCCACAAAGAAATATTATAAAACTAATCATATACTGATTCAAAATGTCATAATGTTATGATTAAAAGTCATACTATTATGAGTCAAGCAAATAAGGTCGGAGACCTTATGATAATGTCGAAACCCCGGACTTAAGTCCGGGGTTCATTGCTATAGAAAAGTAGCCTCGGAGAGGCGATTTATGGTAGATTCGTGGTTTAGCACATAAATGAGCACCCTACTAATCAAAATTCCTTTTTCATTGAAAATCATTAAAAATATTTGCAATTTCAAAAAATTATAAAAATTTTTTTGTAAATTTGCTGATGATATAATGATTCCATAATAAACCAATAATAATAACTAAAATAATAAACTAAATGAGAATCAATCTAATTCTGGCTTGGCTACTGCTATTTGCAGTCAATGTCTTCGCACAGGGAAGAAGTGTCACGGGCACCGTATATTCCGCGGAAGACAATGAGCCGTTGATTGGAGCCACGGTGAAAGTGAAGGGCGAGAATATCGCCGGTGCCACTGACCTAAACGGTAGATTCACTCTTAATGGAGTAAGTACTTCGGCTAAGCATCTTGAAGTCTCTTACGTTGGTTATCAACCTAAGACAGTGGAAATCAAGCCGGATTTGACAATCTATCTTAATACCTCCACAGAAATGCTCGATGAGATGATTGTCGTGGCATTCGGCAAGCAGAAACGAGAGGCATTCACGGGATCAGCCACAGTGGTGTCAAGCGCGGAAATCGAAAAATTGCAGGTTAGCAACCCTGTTGCTGCCCTTGACGGACGTGTGGCTGGCATGCAGATGCTCTCTACCAATAACCCTGCGAGTGAATCGGGAGCAAGCGACATCGTAATACGAGGCATCGGCTCGCTCAACGCATCTACAAGCCCGCTAATTATCCTTGACGGACTGCCATACAACGGATATCTCAACGACATCAACCCTGCCGATATTGAAAGCATCACAGTCCTTAAGGATGCCGCATCAAATGCTCTTTACGGAGCACGCGGTGCAAATGGCGTCATCATGATTACAACCAAGAACGCAAACCGTGGCTATACAAAAACTACAGTCAGTGCGAAATGGGGTGCCAACAATGATGCACGTGTACATTACGACTACATCGACAATCCCGGTGAATATTATGAAGCCCACTACAGGGCTCTCATGAACGCATACCAGTATAAGCAAGGTATGTCGTTCCAGCAATCCCACATTATGGCTAACCAGACCCTACCTTTGACTTCTCAATACAATGGATTAGGCTATATGGTATATTCCGTGCCACAAGGTCAGTTCCTAATCGGCGAAAACGGAAAGCTAAATCCCAATGCTGTGATGGGCAACCGTGTGGCATATCAGGACCAGATATATACACTTATCGCTGACAATTGGACTAAAGAAGGCACACGCACAGGATTACGCCAGGAATACAATGTCAACATCTCCGGTGGCAGCGATAAATATACGATTATGACTTCTTTAGGATATCTCGGCAACGAGGGCATCGCCTACGGATCGAACATGAACCGATTTACTGCCCGACTCAAGACAACCTACACCCCCTATTCATTCATGAAGATCGGTGCAAACGCAAGCTATACACACACCGAAACAGACAGCCACTCCGGAGTGTTCGGCACTTTATATGAGGTCGCACCCATTTATCCGCTCTATATAAGAGACGGAGATGGCAACATAATGACCGACACACACGGCCGTCGCTATGATTACGGATACATGAATGTCGGTCTCATACGTCCGGTAGAGAAAGAAGGCAATTCTATTCAGAACGATTTGCTTAATAAAAACCACAACGATATAAACGCATTCAGCATCCAAGGATTCGCTACGATAGACTTCCTCAATTATTTCCACCTTACTATCAATGGAAGCACTTACGTGACTGAAAACCGCTTGAATACTGCCGTCAATCCCTATTACGGATACAATGTCAACACTGGCGGCAGTACAGAAGTAGATCACTATCGCACATCAAGTGTCAACTATCAGCAGCTTCTCAACTATGCCCGCTCCTTTGGCATGCATTCGGTCGATGTGCTTCTCGGTCATGAGTATACAAGAGACACTTCCACTAAAGTTGGTGGAGTAAGGTCAAATATCGCCAACTTCGAGACCAATACAGAACTCGGAGGTGCGATAATATTGAAATCAAACACCTCCTATAAGAGTATGTATAATGTAGAGGGTTATTTCCTTCGTGGCCAGTATGACTACGATAACAAGTACTTCGCTAATGCTTCATTCCGTATTGACGGCAGTTCTCGTTTTCATCCCGACCACAGATGGGGTAAATTTTGGAGTCTTGGTGCGGCATGGATCATCACAAAGGAAGACTGGATGCCAAAATCCAACCTCTTGAATATGCTTAAATTTAAGGCTTCATACGGTGAGCAAGGAAATGATGGCATCGGTTCGTTCCGATACATCGATATGTATGACATATCCAACTCCAACGACGATATAGCCTTCACATTTGCTTCAAAGGGAAACAAGGACATCACATGGGAGACTGTCGGCAACTTTAATACAGGCTTCGAGTTCGAACTCTTCAACAACCGTCTGAGTGCCGGAATCGAATATTACTATCGCAAGACGTCTGACATGCTGATGTGGTTTACCGCCCCTTACGAGATGGGATACAGCGGCTACTATGACAATGTCGGTGACATGGTCAATCAAGGTATCGAATTAGACCTCAATACCACAGTGATAGCCTTGAAAGATTTCAAATGGAACATCGGATTAAACCTCACATGGGAGAAAAACCGCGTGACATACCTCCCGGAAGAGAACGCAGCCATGAACATCAACGGTCACGCAGGATATATGAATGGAGTCAATTATATAGGCGAGGGTCTCCCCGTCTATTCATGGTATCTCAAGAAATATGCCGGAGTCGGAGAAAACGGTGAGGCGCTATTCTATAAAGAAGCTGACGACGGAACCATCTCGACAACCAAGTATCTCGATGAAGCTACATTCTTCCTCATAGGAGACACTGCTCTTCCTGATGTATTCGGAGGATTTTCCACTTCGTTCAACCTCTACGGCTTCGACCTGAGTGCTCAGTTCAATTACTCTATCGGAGGAAAAAAGATGGACTACGGCTATCAGTCGCTCATGCGTGCTCCATACTCATCCATCACCGGTTTCGGACTGCACCGAGATGTGTTCAAAAGCTGGACTCCTGAGAATACAGACAGTAACATACCTATGTGGTATTTTGGCGACGACAGCTCCGCTCCTACTACCGACTATTTCCTCATTAATGCAAGCTATCTAACCCTTAAGAACATAAACATCGGTTATAACTTCCCGTCAAGCATCATACGTAAGCTTAAGATGAGTAAGCTTAGACTCTTCGCAAGTTGCGAGAATGTTGCTTACTGGACGAAACGCAAAGGCTTCGATCCGCGCGTATCTTTCACACAGGGCAGCTTCGGCGGTTATTCACCAATCCGCACGATTTCGGGTGGCGTACAGATTGAGTTCTAACCTTATCTAAAGAATCTACAATGAAAAAAAATATAAAACAAATCTTCCTGACCATCTGCATTTCTGCGCTTGCTATTGGCACAACCGGATGTCTTGAAGAAGCTTTTCCACAAAACAGCCAGCAAACTGCCGAACAAATAAAGAATGCTGAAAAGTCCGCTATAGCAAGAGCAATACCGGCATATTTCAACATCTACTCCACAGATTATGACTATGATGCTGGAATTCCATCTATAGGACTTTGGAGAGATGCGATGTCGGCTGACCTTCCTATATACAACAGTGAATATGACTTTTTCAACTGGTATAATGAGCAACTCTATCTCGGCGACTATGAAATGGCATATCTCTTCTGGCGCAGATATTATTATCTGCTGCAGAAATGCAATTCCACAATCTCAGTTTGCAGCTTAGATCCAAATAGCGAAGACGCTCCATACACAGGGATGGCTCTGACTTATCGTGCATGGACATATATGGACTTGATGCGTACATACGAGTACAGAAGCACTGGAGTGGAGCGTCTTGATCAGTATGCTGAGTCATACGGCCTCTACGGGATCACTGTTCCACTTATCACGGAAAATACCACAGAAGAGGAGTCGCGCAATCTACCCCGTGCTCACTTCACTCAGATGTACCGCTTCATCATGAATGACCTAAACCTTGCAGAAAAACTTCTTGAGCATACCACCACTGTAAGTGCTAAGAACTTTGTGTCTCGAGGTGTGGTCTATGGTATGAAAGCAAGATTATGGCTTGAGTTAGCTTCACGCTTCGACAATCATCCCGAAGATCTAAGCCTGCAACTTGCCGCCGAGGACAATGAAGAGTATGCCCAACTTGAGAAACTTGACATTACCTCTGCCAACGATTGCTTCGCCAAGGCTGCGGAATACGCACGCAAGGCAATCAGCGAAGGTATTTATACTCCCACTACAGAAAGCCAGTGGTTTGACACAAGCAATGGGTTCAATACGCCAATACCTTCATGGATGCTTTGTGTCATCATTAACCCCAACAATGGTCTGGCAAAAAGCCGTACTTGGCAGTCGATGCCTTCATTCCTGTCTCCTGAAGTGACCTATGGTGTGGCACACTACACATACGAGGCTTACCGCATGATCGACGCTCGTCTTTTCAGTCAGATGGATCAGAACGACTGGCGCCGAGCCACATGGATCGACCCCAACGAAGTGGCCGACAGGAGCGCCTACGAATCGAAATACTCCAAAGTCACTTCAATGAGCTATACAGACTGGGCAAAGTATGCCGCATATACCGGCTTCAAGTTTCATCCCGCTCAAGGAGCTGTAAGTGTCAGCACCACAGGAAATGCCATCAGTATTCCTCTCATGCGTATCGAAGAGATGTATCTTATCGAAGCGGAAGCTCTTGCACACAGCCAGGGTCCGGGCGTCGGCAAGCAGGCTCTGGAAAGCTTCATGAACACCTATAGGATGAAATCCGGAACCACGTATACAGTCAAAAATACGACTCTTGAAGGTGTGGTCGACGCTGTGTTCTGCCAGAAGAGAATAGAGCTTTGGGGCGAAGGACTAATTCTCTGGGACTACAGCCGACTTGAAAAGCCTATCGAACGTGGATATCCCGGCACAAACCATGTGAAGAAATACCGCTATAACTCGTATCCTGAAAAAGTGGCTCCATGGACCATATTCTACATTCCCAGCAGTGTACATGAACTCAATCCTGCTTGTAAACTGAATCCGGACCCTTCCAATGCAATTCCCAATCTTTGGTCGGAATAATATAAAATTAAAAATCTGATAATAATGAAACTTATATATAAATCATCGATTCTTACTGCGATGGCACTCCTCATGGTAAGTTGCTCCGAAGATAAGTGGAAATCCGGACCGGAAGTGGCTGATACAATGGGGGTATATTTCAATCTACTTGAAAATTCTGATATCCTCATACTCGAAGATGCCGACCGTCAAGCCACAGTTACTTTAGGAAGAGAAAAGACCGACGAGGCGGCTACTGTGCCTCTGAAGATCATATCCTGTCCTGAAGGTGTCGACGTCCCTACATCCGTTGAATTCGAAGCAGGACAAAAGACTGCATCATTCCAGGTCAGCATGAAAGACATGCCACTGAGCACTTCAGGCAATCTCATCATGAAGATAGATCCTGCCTACTCCAACATATATGCGGCAGGCACATCCGAGATGAACATGAAAATCACTGTTTCAGCAGGCTGGATATTGCTTGCCGATGACCTTGTGCTGAATCATTCTTATGAATACAACACTTACAAATTCCCTGAGCAGGTCACATCTCTTTATGCTCTCGATGGAGCGAATCGGTTCAAGATAACAGATTTCATGAACTCAGGACTGGATTTTGTATTTACAGTTCCTACGCCTGATGAAGTATATCCCTACATTGTCCCTACCACCAACTGCATTTTATACGAAGATCTTTACGGTGCGGACGACGATGATTATCACAGCTGGTATTTCTATGACACCGCCACTGCTTCATATCCTGTCTGGTCCATTGACAATTCTGAACTCTTAGTCAATTATATGACAATCGACAGCTATGAGGAAGGATCTATATCTAATCCCGAGACTTACGTCAATATATTGGAAGGTACAGGCACAATCAGTACATTTATTGGTTTCAGCAACGGTGACTATAAATACCACTGGGTAGTGCTGTCTTTCAATCCTAAATTCAACCCGTTTGCCAAATAAAATAGTATGAAACTAAATAAATATATCTCTCTGCTGTCAGCGATATCACTCTTGATCGCGCCATCATGCAGCCAGGAAGACGCTCCTCTGAAGCCTCTTGCAGAGGTGAGCTTAGAGAATACTCTGTCCACATACAATTCACTTACATTTGTCTGGTCAAAAGTACCATCTGCCACACAATATGGCTATGAGATGTATGACAATTATGACAATCTCGTTGTGCGTAGCGTCACGGAACAGACAGAGGTGACCGTATCCAATCTCAAGGCAGCATCTGAATACACAATGAAAGTCTGGGCTTATGCTGCCATCGGCAGCGATATGACATGCTCCCATCCTTCTGAGCTCAAAGCCTCCACTGATCCGCTCAAGATGCTCGGCGCTCCATCAGTAGAATATGATATAGTCGGTGGTAGATATATATTCTCGTGGTCAAATGTACCAAATGCCGAAGGATATTCATATACTCTCACCAATAGTGATGGAGAGATAGTACGAACAGGAGAAACTACCTCAAGAACTGCTCTATTCACCGAACTTATCAAAGGAGAATATACTTTCTATGTAAAAGCTACAACCACAAAAGGAGGATATGAAAAGGAAGGTGAGACAGCATCCTTGACATTCACAATTGCATAATAAGAATAATCTATATTGACTCAGCAAAGCAGGACTGCGGCTTCGGGCGCAGTCCTGCTTTGCTGATTAATATCATTTTATTACTTCTTCAGTAGACGATGACATTCTGTGCCTGCATTGGTATTGACCTCAACAATGTAATGACCGGAAGAAAGAGATGACACATCTACTTTTACAATAGATTCCGAACCGCTGAATCTACAATTAATGACCTCTACTCCCGTAAGAGCATAAATTCTGACCGACCTAATCGGTGCGACCTCCGATATAGTGACATCGGTCATTGCCGGATTTGGATAAATCCTACCTTTAGCATCTACTATCTCAGTGACACCATTGGCAACCCTCTTCATATATATTTCCTTTCCAAGCCAGCCCTGTGAAGCTGCGCTCCAGTCCGGCTTCCAGCCGTAAGCCTGCACAAAGACTACTTTATCAAGTTCAAAATCCGATGTTCCAAGATGGAATGTCACCTGTTCCGTATCTCCGGGAGTAACAAACATTTCCCGATAATATTGAGAGTCGCTTGTAAAGTCTGCATCTTCTTCACCATCGGCGTAATACGCATACAGCATCACTGCATCGTCAAATAATCCGCTATCAACACTCAACGTCATCTCCATTTCCACTTCGTCTCCTATCAGATAAGGACTGGAATACGTGCCTTGACCCGAATGGTTGCCTTTCATCGACAGATCGAATGTATATGAAGGCTTGCCGGTAGGTATTTCATGTACCGTCATTATCACGCTATCTACACAGATTGAGTTGCCGTCTTCATCCATCACATCGAAAATATAGTCGCCTGCGGGAAGCGCGAATGTATTGGATTCCAAGATACCCGAGAAAATGACAGCCATGGATTCCCCTTCAGCAAGGGTAACCGGTACACTTGGAAGACTACAAAGCATTGTTCCATCCGAATCGATGAATCCGGCGCTTATCACTCCGAGATATTCTTCTCCTGAATTGTGGATCTCTGCTGTGATTTCACAGTTTCTGCCGGAGTAAAGCTTTTTTTCACTTTTAATGTTTGTGGCTGTAATAGTTCTCTCCACATTTATTTTCTCAAATTTGATTCCTTCTTCGCTACAGTGTATCATGACCGATCTCACTTTCCCTGCTTTCACGGCTATCTCTTCTACTTCGCCATCATATTCGAAGGCGGGCACTGCGATATAGGAACCCTCTTTCGGCAGATTGGACACATCAATTGAAAAACGATCATGCCCTGAATTAGAATAATATCCATACATCGAATAGAATCTTAATTCTTTCCCTGCGCAGAAGAATGATTCTCCTCCTTCGTAAGGGGTAAGCAACAGCCCCATCTTAACCATTACATTTCTTAGAGTAAAGCCATTGATATTTCCACCTTCACCCACTTTAAATACAGCCTTGTCGTTGGAAGAATATGTGTCGTCAACGGGTAAGAATGAACCATCCCACATCACTTCCAAAGCATACTTAGAATCTTCTCTGGCAGGCATCAGATTTATAATTGCATCCTGACGGAAATTATACCCTGACGCCAAACCACCGATTCCCTGTTCCGAAGGATCAAGAGCAGACAGACGGAAATAGCCGTCGCTCATTCCGCTCCAACCCCAGTTGATATGATATAAACCGTCACCTCCATAACCGTCGACAATGAATGTATGTCCATTCTGATAGCTTGAATCATAACCTCCATATATCACGGGCCGACCTTCCTCAAGCTCTGAATAAATAATATTGTCCCAGACACCGGAACTATAGAAATCCCTCTCAAGCATCACGGCTGATTTATCATATCCCAAAAAATTCACCATGCCATATATGGCGTCGTATGGGTAAGCACCGGAAGCGCTACTACCATACGACATCAACGATGCATTGCCGCAAGCCTCCATCAAGGTGGCTACGGCAACTCCCTCTGCCTCACTATAGCCATCACGGTAAGAAGGAAGCATATTGTCCCAATCGAAAGTAGTGGCTCCGAAATCGAAAGTCAATTTCTCTTTTGCTGTTCCATATATATACGTATTTGTTCCTGTTCCGGTAATCGGCCATTTGTGGGTATACATCACCTGGGCCATCGCCGTGGCTGTACACCCTGCCGGTGATTTTGATCCGTTTATTGTCGGGCAGTTATCGTTGAATGGACGCGACTGACTCCATGTGGATTCGCAAAGAGGGGCGATTGACGGTCTTTCTTCTATTTTTTTTCTAACGTATGAAATCTGGCCGCAAGACTCTGCATATTTTAATTGCCTGCCATATTCACTAAGCCAATATTTCATAGCTGGTGGCATTGATTCGCCATCAAACACTCCATCATACGAATATCCCAGCACTGTGGGAAGAAGATCATCGGCTGCAAGCACTACGTATCCTTCGGAATTATGCAATGAAAAGACATACGCAACCTTGAGATCACCATTCACTTCTGTATATAATGGTTGTAGACCGGATCTTGTAGTGCCTGTTAAAAATGTATCCGACACCTTGACGACAGCTTCTTCTACCGACAACTGTCTGGCTGATGCAGTAGTTGTCATAAGATGTGCGAAAACCGCAAAAAGTATTTGTATTTTTAAATTTCTCATTTTCTTAGCCTATCATGACGTTTTTTTTACAAAATTAATTTATTTTTTTTTCATATAAAAAATTTTTTGTAACTTTGTGACATCTGAAATATTTTTTACCTATCAGGACTATAATAAATATTCCGGGTTTTAAAACTAATAATTAAATCATTAACAATTAAAAATTATTGTATGAAGAAAATTTTTACTATGCTTAGTGGTATTCTATTTGCATGCAGCTTCGCTGCTCATGCAGAGGATGTAACCGTTTTCATAAGTGATTATGATGGCAATACGGTTGCAGATCCTTATACCACTACTCTTACTCAAGACGCTGATGGCAATTATGTGATGGGAGATTTCGTAAATTCCGGAACTCCGCTTGTTTTCGGTTTCGAGCAGCCGGAGGTCAATGACTACACCGACATGACATTCCCTCAACTTGATTTAGACGAGGAAGGATCAGCGTATGTCACTAATGCTGACGGAAAATACGCAACATGTTATTTATTCGGATACAACGGACAAGATGTGACCAAAGTCAAGTGGCCCTATGTTTTTGCCGACGGATATTCTTACGTAGAAAGATTTGACGGAGCAGACGGCTATGAATATTGCGCTACCATCTGCGTCTGTGGATTTGATGAGAATAGTGATTATTTTGATGACTATTTTTATCTGACCTTCTGGTTTAACGGAACTAAAGGTGATGAATCAGGTGACCAGTCTGGTGATGAGTCAGGTGATGAGTCTAAAGTAACTGAAGATATTACTGTCTACATCCTTGATTATGACGATAATGAGATTGCAGATCCTTATACCACTACTCTTACCCAAGACGCTGATGGCAATTATGTGATGGGGGATTTTGTAAATTCAGGAACCCCACTCGTTTTCAGCTTCGAGCAGCCGGAGGTCAATGACTATACCGACATGACATTCCCTCAACTCGATGTAGATGATGAAGGATCGGCATTTGTCACTAATGCTGATGGCAAGTATGCCACATGTTATTTCTTCGGATATAACGGAGAAGATGTGACTAAAATCAAGTGGCCTTATGTTTATGCTGACGGATATTCTTACGTAGAAAGATTTGACGGAGCAGACGGCTATGAATATTGCGCTACAATAGAGTGTGGTGGTGCTGATTCAGACGGTAATTGGTTGGGTGATGGTTTCTTTTTGTCTTTCTGGTTCAATGGTCAGAAATCTTCAGATGATAATGGTGTAGATTTTGCAGAAGCTGTCAAGGATGCTCCTATTGAGTACTTCAATCTCCAGGGTGTGAAGGTAGCTGAGCCAGCCAACGGTATTTTCATCCGCAAACAGGGTGCAAAGACTGTCAAAGTCGCAATTAAATAAACTGATTGATGTGAGTTCATTCACAAATAAAATAAAGGCATCGGAAAAATTCCGATGCCTTTATTTTATGCATTGTGCATTATTAATTATGCATTTTTCAGAGAGCGAAGTCATCGCCAAAAAGATCCTCCGCATTGTCTGATGCATCCGGCTCTGCTGCCATGTCAAGATCATCATCCTCAGCTACTACCTTGCTTTCGCGTCCGGGAAGGAAAGGATTGCCTGCAGGCTTGCGTGAGTCGCGGTCGGCATTCATCTTTTCCGTAATCTTGTCGGCTATCTCATCTGCAAGTTCCTGATTGTCTTTCAGAACGCGCTTCACTGCATCGCGTCCCTGTCCGAGCTTATTGCCATTATAGCTGAACCATGCCCCTGATTTCTGAATCACACCATGCTCTACACCAAGATCCACAATCTCTCCTACTCGTGAGATACCTTCGCCAAACATAAGCTCGAATTCTGCCTTCATGAATGGAGGTGCTACCTTATTCTTGACAACCTTTACCTTAGCGGTGCGTCCTACTGCCTGCTCACCGTCCTTGATGAATCCACTTGCACGGATTTCAAGACGAACCGAACTATAAAACTTGAGAGCATTGCCACCGGTGGTAGTCTCCGGATTTCCAAACATCAGACCGATCTTCTCACGAATCTGGTTGATGAAGATGCAGCATGTGCGAGTCTTGGCTATAGTGCCGGTAAGCTTACGCATAGCCTGACTCATTAAGCGAGCATGAAGACCCACATTCTTATCTCCCATCTCGCCTTCTATTTCTGCCTTTGGTGTCAAAGCCGCTACAGAGTCTACCACAAGCACGTCGATAGCACCCGAGTTGATGAGCTGCTCTGCTATGTCAAGGGCTTGTTCGCCATTGTCCGGCTGCGCTATCCAAAGATTGTTGACATCCACTCCAAGTTTCTCTGCATAAAAACGGTCGAAAGCATGCTCAGCATCAACGATGGCACAAATGCCACCCATCTTCTGAGCCTCGGCAATCACATGGATCGCGAGTGTGGTCTTACCTGATGATTCCGGACCATATATTTCTGTAATTCTGCCACGTGGAAGTCCCCCTACTCCAAGGGCATAGTCAAGACCTATTGAACCCGTTGGTATCACCTCCACATCCTGCACTGCGTCATCTCCAAGACGCATGATGGTGCCTGTACCGAAGTCTTTCTCAAGATGAGCCATCGCCATATCGAGAGCCTTACGCTTTTCATCCATGTCGGCGATGCGGCCGCCGGTAGGCTTTTTTACTGCTTTCTTTGCCATATTATATTGTTTAATTATTTATTAGAGTGTTCAGTTAGATGTTCCGATTTTGTTGCTGACTTCACAGCTCGGAGAGCTGTCATCATGCCGAAACCCCAGGCTTCAGCCTGGGGAATCCCCGACAAAAGCTCAGTAGCCTCGGAGAGGCGCTTTATGGTAGATTTGTGGTTTAACTCATAAAACTGAACACCCTAATTGTTTAATCGTTTAAAAAGTAAATAATTCAAGAATTATAATCATTGATAGTTGATCATTTTCACTCTGCAAAGGTAGCGGATAAATTCCGGCTCGCCAAATTTAAAATCTTAATAAATCTTAATAAAAAAGTATGACTGCACAAATCATGCAGTCATACTCGATAATTAATAGTTGATCGTTAATCGTTGATAGTTACCCCACCGAAGCTCCCGGCACTACATCAGCCGACGGAGAGATGACCGTAAGCTTTCCATCTGGATTGACTGCAGAAAGAATCATACCCTGGCTCTCGATGCCCATCATCTTGCGCGGCTCAAAGTTGGCGATGAAGCATATTTTCTTTCCTACAAGGACGGAGGGATCTTCGTAGCTTTCTGCAATACCACTGAGTATCGTACGCTTCTCCATGCCGTCATCAATCAGGAATTGAAGCAGTTTCTTTGATTTCTTCACCTTCGAGCATTCCAACACCTTACCTACGCGGATATCGATTTTCTCAAAAGTTTCGAAGTCAACGTTTGGCTTAACTTCTGCAGGTTTCCAGGCAGCCAAACGATTCTTTTCCTTAGCGTCCTTAAGCTTTTGCACCTGTGCCTCGACAACGGAATCCTCAATCTTCTCGAAGAGCAATTCCGGATTGCCTATATGCGCACCTGCCGGAATGAGGTCAAATTTTCCAAGCATATCCCAGCTGATGGCGCCCATACCAAGCATTTTGATAAGTTTGGCTGCCATAAACGGAAGGAATGGCTCAAATGCAATGGCAAGATTTGCACAAGTCTGAAGCGCTATGTTAAGGATAGTGCCGGTACGCTCCATATCAGTCTTAGATACTTTCCATGGCTCAGTCTCCTGCAGATACTTGTTGCCCGCACGAGCCATATCCATTGCCAAACGAAGAGCTTCACGGAAATGGAATGTATCAAGCGCCTCTGTCATCTCTCCCTTGAGTTTTTCTATATCTTCTATCACCTGGGTGTCGACAGTCTCAAGAGTCTTCACAGGAGGCACCATGCCGTCGAAATATTTGTGGGTGAGCACCACGGCACGGTTGATGAAATTACCGAGAATTGCCACAAGCTCATTGTTGTTGCGCGCTTGGAAGTCTTTCCATGTGAAGTTATTGTCCTTAGTCTCAGGAGCGTTGGCTGTCAGCACATAGCGCAATGTATCCTGCTTGCCCGGAAGATCCTCAAGATACTCATGTAGCCATACAGCCCAATTCTGGGAAGTAGAAATCTTGTCATCTTCCAAATTCAGAAATTCATTTGCCGGCACATTGTCAGGAAGATTATAGCTTCCGTCAGCCATAAGCATAGATGGAAAGACAATACAATGGAACACAATGTTGTCTTTTCCTATGAAATGAAGCATACGCGTCTCCGGATCCTTCCACCAGCGCTCCCAATCATCACCAAGAGCCTCTATGGTATTGGAAATATAACCGATAGGAGCATCAAACCATACATACAGCACCTTTCCTTCCGCCCCCTCTACGGGCACCGGAATACCCCAATCAAGGTCACGGCTTACGGCACGTGGCTGAAGCCCAAGATCGAGCCAAGATTTGCACTGTCCGTATACGTTGGGTTTCCACTCTTTATGCTCTTCCAAAATCCATTGGCGAAGTTTCGGCTCCCACTTGTCGAGAGGTAGAAACCAGTGGAATGTCTCTTTAAGCACCGGAGTGTTGCCGGTGATAGCAGATTTAGGATTGATGAGATCTGTAGCATTGAGCGAAGTGCCACATTTCTCACACTGGTCGCCGTATGCCTTTTCATTGCCACAATGAGGACATGTGCCTGTCACATAGCGGTCGGCAAGGAATTGTCCGGCTTCTTCATCATAGAGCTGCATTGAGCTCTTTTCTACGAATTCCCCTTTATCATAAAGACGGCGGAAGAAATCGGATGCAGTCTTGCGATGCGTTTCAGAAGTGGTGCGGCCATATACATCGAATGAAATGCCGAGACCCTCGAATGAATCCTTGATGATGTTGTGGTAGCGGTCTACTATATCCTGGGGTGTGACACCCTCTTTCTTTGCCTTAATGGTGATTGGCACACCATGCTCGTCGCTGCCACCTACAAAAAACACCTCCTCACCTTTCAGGCGAAGATAGCGGGCATATATGTCAGCCGGCACATACACTCCTGCCAAATGCCCTATATGCACAGGGCCGTTGGCGTATGGGAGAGCTGACGTGATAAGCGTTCTCTTGAATTTTTTTTCCATTATATATTGCGTTATGTGTTTCCGGGTTTTGAGTTTTGCGCAGTCAAAAGGCATTCTTAAGATGCCAAGAATGTCCGTTCTACGCAGTCTTTATATAGACAACGTAAAACGGACAACGTATAGTGTACTGTATGGCACGCGCTACGCATTACGCGCTACGCATTACTTCTGTTCGCTCTTAAGAATGTCACGAATTTCAGTGAGCAGTTTCTCTTCAGCAGTGGGTTCAGGTGCGGGAGCGGGAGCTTCTTCCTCTTTCTTCTTGAATTTCATGATGACACGAAGTGCCACGAAGATAGAGATTGCTATGATGAAGAAATCTACGATATTCATAATAAACGTACCATAGTTGATGGCCACCTCTTCTACTGCAGCTACGCCGTCGGCAGTGGCTGTCGATCCTTCGCGAATCACGTATTTGAGATTTCTATAGCCGTCTCCACCTGTACATAGAGTGACTACCGGCATGATAATGTCGTTGACAAGTGATGATACTATTTTGCCAAATGCTCCGCCGATGATCACACCGACAGCCATATCTATCACATTGCCCTTCATGGCGAATTCCTTGAAATCAGATAAAAATTTTCCCATTTTTCTTTTTATTTTTAATGTTATAGTTTATAGTAGTGATGGTCACTCACAAAGTGTGTTTGCAATTTTAACAAATATTATCCTTATTTAGTTTAAAAAATTCGAAAATATAGGTGATTAACCAAAATATTTTGTTATCTTTGCACCGTAAAACCAGCAAAGGCGTGTCCAAATCTGATTTTCAAGTCCGGATTAAGGGCTAACTTACAGTTTTACAGGCGATAAATAGAATTTAACCCAATAAAGTTAAACAATTAGGTAATATGACAAAGATTGGTATTAACGGTTTCGGCCGTATCGGTCGTTTCGTTTTCCGCGCTTCTACTAAGCGTGACGACATCGAGGTCGTTGCAATCAACGACCTTCTCCCGGTAGACTACATGGCATACATGCTTAAGTATGACACAATGCACGGTCGCTTCGA
>JAIDTL010000167.1 GCA_029060725.1 Muribaculaceae bacterium
TCTCCGGTGACGCTGAATACGCGGGTTGTCTCGTCGATAAGTTGCCTTACTTTGACGCCCGGAAGTTCTTTCTCTCCATTGAGTGTATAATCAAGATGATCAGGTAGAGTGGGATCTTTGTCTATTGGATCGTCTGATCCGCCAGCCTTCTTTACGTCAAATACAAAGTCGATGCTTACCATATAGGCATCCTCTCCTTTTACTAAGAGTGCAGTGCCGCCCCATTGTTCTCCGTCTACCGGGAAAGTGACGGAGTTGCCCGGAGCTACACCATACCATGAAGCCATGCTGACCGGCATCCAGTAATCTTCATCCTCAAGGGCCGGAGCTTTTGCTTTTACGGCTTCAGCATCTTCTAACTCCTTTTCGTAGTTTGAGCGAACCATCATGTAGTCCCATCCTTCCGGAGTCGGAAAAGCGAGAGTTATTAAGTCTGCATCTGATTTTCCGCTGACGGTTATTGTCAGATTGTTGGCTAAATCATCATACGGTTCCATGGTTTGAGTCACTGTCACTCCGGGAAGTTCTTTCTCTCCATTCAATGTGATGTCAAGAGATTCCGGATATTCTGGCATATCTACCGGTGGTGTGACTGGCTGATCATCTCCTGATCCTCCTGTTTTCGTCACATTCATCTCAATGTCGATAGAATTACTCCAGAAAGAGTCCCCTTTTACTAAGTAGATTGTGCCATAGTTATCTTTCCCATCAGTTGGGAAGTTGAAGGAATTGCCTTTTTTATAGTTCTTGTCGATCCTATTGAGCGGTAGCCAGAGGTTACTGCTCCTTGTCGTGAATGACGTTGTGAATGGAGAGTTCTCGCCATCGAGCAATAAATCAATCAATGCATAATCCCAGCCTTCAGGAGTCACAAAATCCATTTTGAGGGCATCTGCATCGCATGTCCCTGTGATTTTGATAGTCAGAAGTGGCGCGCCATCATATTGACTTATTGTCTGGCTGACGTTGACCCCCGATATCTCTTTCTCTCCATTTAAGGTGAAGTCAAGAACACTCGGGTAGACCGGTTCGTCCTGAGCTATAGCCATTGCAGCTCCCGCTGCAAGTGCCATACATGAAAGTAAAACTTTTTTCATTAAATTGTCTGTTATGTTTATTATATCTATTCAAAGTGCAAATTTAATAAAAAAAATCCATTTTTGATGGTTTAATATGTTTTTTTTCCGATATAAGTTGTTTTTGACTATTTCTATTCAACCCAAAAAAATCCCCGAGACTAATGTCCCGGGGATTATTTTATCAATGATTATCAGAATTATTTGACAGCAACTTTAGTTGCCTTGCCATCTACTACCTTAACATAGAGGCCCTTTGCAGGCTTAGCAATCTTGTTGCCCTGGAGGTCATAGTAAGTTGCATTTTCAGCAGCGTTAACTACAGATACTCCGACGGTTGGATCATATTCTACTTCAAACTCAACGTTGATCTGGTTGTTGATGTCTACTAAGCCATGCTTGCATGGGTAGAACTGGCCTGCATAATTCTTACCATCAACTGGGAACGTCATAGTGTTGCCAACTTTCATACCCTCTTCTAATACCCAGCTTATAGGATACCATTCAGGTTCTTCCGATCTTGTAGAAAGAGGTCCGCCACCAATTCCTGGATCCATCATGTCAAGGTCACTCATGTGCATAAAGCCATCAAAACCTTCCGGCACGGCTACTGTAACTGTGATCTCTTGTTCTGCGCTCTTGCCGGTGACTGTGATGATGAATACACCCTGGCTGTCGTCTGTAGTCATTTCAATGCCTGCATTGTTGCTGAGAGTTACGTCAAATGTGCTTGGGAATTCAGGAGCCGGATCAGCGTCCATGAGCATCATAGAAATGAAGCCTTCAATTTCCTCTACACTGCCATAGAAGTATTCAGAGAATGGTGCGCCATCTTCATTGGCAGCATTGAGTGCCATCTCGGCATATTGTTTTGTTTCTTCTATCATCGACGGGATTTCCTCATACATTGAGAAGTCGAAGTCAGGATTCTTCTCCTTAATATCAGCTACGGCTGCTTCATATTTCTCTAAAAGTGCGTCGAGATTTAAGATTACTGCATCGTATGCTGCTTGATTCTTAACGATAAGGTCTTCTGAATCATCCGGTTCGCCCTGATTTACTTTTGCAGTGATTCCAATGTAGGCATTATAATCCATTTGGTCTCCCTTATAGAGATATGTAAAGGCAAATTCATAGTTGCCGGATGCTTTGATTGTGAGTTTGTTTCCTTTGACATATCCTTCTGCAAGTGCATCTTCGAGCGATACCCAGTCATGGTCGTACGCCCCAATCTTCCTCGGACTTACTTCCTGATAATCACCAACGGTAATGCCTTCTGAATAAGGTAAGGTTACAAAACCGTCCCATCCTTCAGGTACATCGAGCACTACGTCAAACTCTTCTTCGGCTATTGTGCCTGTAATGTCGATATAGATAGATCCATCTTCCTCATCTCTCTCTTGCTCTACTTTCAGTCCCTTAACAAATGTAGTGATATCGATGCTCTCCGGAATGGCTGGATTTACTATTTCTTTTCCTACTTCAAATGTGAAGTCTACAAATGGTAAATATACTTCGTTGCCTTTATAGAGTGCTATCTGTGCATAATTGTATTCTCCATCTACATCGTAGGTGATCTCATTTCCTTTTTTGAATCCCATGTTATAGGCACTCTCAAGAGAAATAGTCTCAGTTGCTACTTTTGAAATATTTTGTTTGATTTCTCCAAAGCCGAATGCGTCCATTATCAACATGCCGGTCCAGCCTGCAGGAGTTTCAAAATCCATTGTGATTTTTTCAGAAACGCTTTTTCCTGTTACGTCGATCTTCAGTGCGCCTTCTGCATCTTTCTCCTGTCTTACTGTCACACCTTCAAGACCTTTGTTGCCGTTAAGTGTGAATTCTATACTTTCAGGATATTTGGGCACAATGGGCTCAACATCAAAAATGAAGTCAATGTTGATCATGTAGACTTGTTCGTCTTTTACTAAGTAAGCCGAAGCTGTCCATTCTTCTCCATCTACTGGTAACGTAATAGTGTTGCCTGGTGTCAGCCAGCCGGCGAACGAAAGTGGCATCCAATAGTCATCACCTTCTTTTACAGGTGCCTTTGCTTGTAGGGGATTTATTTCAGCTGTCTCTCCATCGTATGAAGAATAGACCATCATTCCGTCCCAGCCTTCAGGAGTCGCCACGTCGAGAGTGATCTCATCAGCTTCAGATTTTCCTGTTATTTTTACAGTAAGATAGTCATCGCCATCGTATGGCTCCATCTCTTGAGTGACTGTTATCCCCGGAAGCTCATTCTCCCCGTTTAAGGTAAAGTTAATCTTATCAGGATATGTCAGCTGGTCTGCCTCAGTAGCCACTTCGTAGGTCACTTCTCCCGCGATGAATACCTGTACGTTCTTTGCGGTATAATCTGCTGTATCGAATTTGAGGCCTATTGTTTTGGTTGCTTCAATTCCGGTCAGATTGATTACCGCTGAACCATCCGCATTAGTTGTATTGTATGTTGCAATTGGATAGTTGAGTGTGACTGAATTGCCGTCTACAAGAACATCTGTTATAGGTAGTGTCTGGTCTGCATCATTAGTCACTACTCCCATTGTTAAGGCGGTGATCGTGGTGTTTTCGTCTACAGAGAGGATTAGTGTGTTGTCGGTCTTGTTCGCACGCATTTTCATGCCTTTGTCTGTTCCGTACACATTTACCTTAGAACTCCCGCTTGCTACGTACGTGCCGTCAATAGTGAATCCTGGACACGTCACCTCAGTGTCCTTTTCACTATTATTTGCACTTCCGAACATAGCCGTAGTGCTCTCTGCGTTTGCGGTGATTGCTATAGCGGTAGCCGCAAAAAGCATAAAGATTTTTTTCATGTGTTGTGAATTTTGTTGATAAAATAGTTTATTTGCGCAAAGTTAATAAAATCTTTTAAAATTTAAAAATTTTTTTTAATTTTTCAATTTGTTCTGGAAGATTTGTTAATTCTTTTATCATTACTCATCTCAAAGACCCGCTATAATGCCAAAACACCAAGCTTCAGCCCAGGGTAAAAGTATCTATGCCTCCTTGTGTCCTCTGTGTGAGCCCTATCAGCTCGGAGAGCTGATATAATGCCCAAACCCCAGGCTTCAGCCTGGGGTATAAGTATCTATGCCTCCGTGTGCCCTCTATGTAGGCCCTCTCAGCTCGGAGAGCTGATATAATGCCAAAACCCCAGGCTTCAGCCTGGGGTAAGTTCACTCTATCTCAGTAGCCTCGGAGAGGCGCTTTATGGTACACCCTTTATAATTGATCGTTGATAGTTGATCGTTAATCGTTTATAGTTAATAGTTTCTCAGCGAGCCCTTTACGCCTTTGCGTGAGAATTTTAGAGACTTGCAAATGTTATGTTTGTTAATCAATCATGATTTTTAAAGATGGTCTTGACTCTCCATTCGTCGCTAAAACTATATAAGCTCCCGCTGCGAGCGATCCTAAGCTGAGACTTACAAAAAGTTTTTCGATTTTTCAATTTGTGCCATATTTCTCTTCAATAATTTGGTGTTATTATAATATTTTATTAATTTTGTGATTAAATAAGTTTTTTATCAAAACTTAGGCTCTCTCCTTGATGGTTAACTAATATTTTAATTATGAAAAAATTTTTTACTTGTTGTTTTGCGGTGGCACTTGGTGCTTCCGTTTATGCGGAGGAAATAAAAGTTCTCAGTGTCGGACCTACCATTTATGATTCTCTGTATTGTCAGCTCTACGGTGAAGCAATTTCAGCTGACGGACGATATGTTTGTGGTTCTGTTAATTTTGGTGTTGGCCTTTTTGTTGCAGATGCTCTCACAGGTGAGGTGAAATATCAAAACCCGGATATGGAAACAGAGGGTTGTGAACTTAGAGGTGTAAGCAATACAGGTCTTGCAACTGGATTCACTATGTACGGGGTGACATATTCATTTGGTGATGATAAAATTGTAGATCTGAATGGCCCTGAAAAGACAAATGTCCTGGGTGAAAGCGTGACTAATAACGGTGAAATTCTGGTTGGCTCCATCCTTTCAAATGGCACTCATGCAGCTTATTCAAAGAATGGGGGAGAGTGGACAAGGCTTCCTCTTCCGCCGGTTGAGGATATCCTGAAGTTATATCCAAGCGTTCCTGGATCCTCTGCTGCCAAGAAAGTGAGTGGTGACGGTAAGGTGATATTGGGATTTATTGGAAATTTCGGAGTCCCTTGCTTATGGACTTTGAATGATAATGGTGAATATGAGGCTGATCTTTTTCCGTTAAGATATCTAAATCTAAATCTTACCAATGATGATGTCAAAGACGAAAATAAGCCATTGTCCGGAGTGTCTGCCCATTTCCTTCATCTTAGCAACAATGGCCGTTATGTTGCGTTGAGAGGTTATATTCCCAAAATAGAAAATTATTATACAGATGTTTTATTGGTTTATGACACGCAGGAGAAATCTCTCAAGGTATATCCGGAAGTTCAAGATATAGATGATGCCGGTCTAAGTCTTTATCCTTTGGCTATTTCTGACGACGGCACATTTGTGGGAACTGTAGGCCAGCCAAACTTTGAATCAATTGGCAGCTTCATTATGAAAGCCGGTCAGACTCAAGCTGAAACGTTTGTTGACGCATTCCCGAAATTTGATGATAGATACGGTCCGTCTGATTATTATGGATTTAACGTCCCTACGGGTATTTCAGCTGATGGTAGATACATATTGTGCTATACATATTATTCTGACGATTATGATGATCTTGATGTTCCGGCGTATATGGAATCTTATATCATTGATAGAGGTGAAGATGCTGCAGTAGGTCAAGTGTCTGTCGATAATAATGCTACTGCGATATATTCTATCGATGGGCGCAGCCTGAGAAAAATGGCTAAAGGCATCAATATCATTCGCAGCTCGGATGGCTCCGTAAGAAAAGTTATGGTAAAATAAAATTATTATTAATCATGAAGAATAAATTATTGGCGTTGTCTGTTGCGCTTGCTCTCTCCACTCCGCTGTTTGCTGACCGGCTGATGGTTCTCAAATGTAGCGAAGATGGTATTCCCGGACAGACAGAACCTGCACTGATGGGTTTTTCCATTTCTGCAAACGGAAAATATATATGTGGTGCGATTGAGTCTGCTTCTGGCATATTCGTTGCTGATACTCAGAATGGTGAGGTGAAATGGAAACTTGCTGATGAATCAGGTGGTGAATTGCGTGGCATCGACAACGATGGTTTGGCTATAGGATTTTTGGATGCTGATGCCGTGTTGACTCCTTTCGAGTCTATGGACATTGAAGTGTTAAAGGCTCCCTCTGATGTCAGGAATTTCCTTGGAGAGTCTTTGACCAATGATGGAAGTTTAATGGTAGGTTCTTTAACCGAACAGTCGTTTAATACTGTTGCTGCTTACTATAGCAAAGATTCAGGGTGGAACACTCTTCCTATGCCTTCGGAAGCTGAAGTCGGCAACCTTAAGGATCTTTTTAACGAAGTGTCCGCGGCAAAATTTGTCAGTGGTGACGGTAAGGTTATTTTAGGTCATCTTGGTAGCTTCACATATCCTATTGTATGGAAAATGAATGATGCCGGTGTCTATGAGCCGGATTTCTTCCCGGCTCGTTATGTTAAGGTTACTGAAGAAGATAAAGAAGATGACTCCAAGCCGCTATTAGGTCTGCCTGCCTTTTACACTGCTATGAGTAATAATGGTAAATACGTTGGAGCTGTCGGTACCATCAGTGATGAATATGGAGATATTCGTGTTGTGCCGGTGATCTATAATACTGAAGATAAGACATTAAAGATCTATAGCCAGCCTCAGATAATCGATGAATATGGATTGAGCCTTTATCCAAGGGCTATCGCCGACGATGGCACATTTATCGGAATGATAGGAGTCTCTATTATTAACGGAAACGGATGTTTCATAATGAAGGCCGGCTCTGACATAGCTGAGCGTTTTGTAGACGTCTTCCCTGCATATTCCGAGAAATTTGGACAATGTGATGAAGTCGGATACTGCGTTCCCACAGGTATATCTGCTGATGGCTCGAAGATTTTAGGCTATGCATATTATAGCGACGATTTATATGATGATATTGATAATCCTGCCTACTATACTACTTTTGTTATCGAAGTTGATGGAACCGGAGTGGAGGAAATCAATTCTTCTAAGGAGCATAGTCTGCCTGATGCCATTTATTCAATCGATGGTCGAAGCCTAAGAGAAACGACTAAGGGCATTAATATCATTCGCAATTCTGATGGCTCCGTTAGCAAGATTCTCAAAAAATAATCCGACAGTCTATTTAATCCGACGGCTCCGTAAAGAAGCCGACCTCTCAGCTCGGAGAGCTGATATAATGCCAAAACCCCAGGCTTCAGCCTGGGGCATCCCTCTCAAAAAGCCCAGTAGCCTCGCAGAGATCATGGAAAGCAGGCTTTCCAGCCTGCGGCCGGAGCCCCAAAAACTCTGAGGTATCCAAAAAATCAGGTCGGAGACCTGATGATTATGCTAAAACCCCAGGCTTCAGCCTGGGGCATCCCTCTCAAAAAGCCCAGTAGCCTCGGAGAGGCGCTTTATGGTAAAGTCATGAATAATTAAGGCGTGGATAAATTCCACGCCTTTTATCATACTTTGACTAATACTGCAGCCCTCCCTTCAGAGAATGGCTTCGCTTGAACAAACGTTTTCCGGAATACAAACTTCCCATCTTTATCTGCGTAGCCGAATTTCTTCCCTTTGGGGGTTGGATATGGTTCTTCTAAAGGCACTGAGTCATCTGCCATATTTTCAGGTTCTGCGTCTCCCACTTTGTTCCCTTCCCGATCAATATATTTCCATACATCGTCAAGCATCACCTTTGCCTTTCCATCATGGAACGGCCCGGCATACTGATACTGCGGTTCGATCACAAATTTCCCATCCAGGTCGATATATCCCCGCGCCCAATCCACATTGACACACGCAAGGCCCTCATGGAAGTTACGTGCAGAATGGAATCTTGGTTCTATTACCATTTCCCCCTCCTTATTAATATATCCCCATAGCAGTTCTTTTCCCATAATCTCTATAGTTAATCGTTGATCGTTAATAGTTGATCGTTGATCGTTAATTAAGCTCTTCCAGCAGCACAGATACTGCCGTCTCCAGCTGGCGGTCTCGACCATTAGCTATGTCTTCAGGCGTATTTGCCACCTTCACATCCGGCTCCAACTGAGTATTCTCCAATATTGTTCCGTCTTCAGTTCGGAAAGCTACGACCGGAACGCCAAACAGAAGATCCGGATTCTGCAGATCTATCCAATTCACACTCGACATGGTGCCCGGAACCGGCATGCCTACAAGTTTCCCGAGATTCTTATGTTTATACACCCATGGTGTGCCGTGTGCATTCGAGTAGTTTGCCTCGCAAATGAGCATGATGCTTGGCTTGTTCCATCTGCGCGACGGCATTTCCGAAGACTTATTCCCATGTATCTCCTGTGTGAGATATTTTTCGCCACTGAAGAGCACTTCGATATCTTCGTGCAATCTTCCGCCTCCATTCCAACGGGTGTCGATCACGATACCTTCCTTATCTACAAATTCACCAAGCAATTTTGCATATATCTTACGGAAAGAATCATCATCCATCGACCGGATATGCACATAGCCGAGTCTTCCGCCGGAAAGACTGTCTACTTCATGTTCACGAGCCTTTACCCAGCGATTGTAGAGAAGATTGTTCATGGCAGATGAAGTGATAGGGAGCACCACTTCCTCCCATTTTTCACCTGTTGAGGGGCGAGTAAATCCGACAAGTGTCTTCTTCCTTGTGATGTTATTGAGCGATTTAGCCCAATCCGTTGCTGCTAAAATTGATTCCCCATTGATAGCTGTGACAATATCTCCGGCTTTCACTTTTGAAGTTGCCCTGTCAAATGGTCCTCCTGCCACTACTTCTTCTATCATCAGACCTTCAGATGGAACTTTGAGGTTGAATATTAGCCCTAAAGATGCCGTAGGATCTGCACCTCCCGCAGGATAATATCGTCCTCCTGAGTGTGACACATTCAATTCTCCAAGCAATTCACTGAGAAGGGCTGCAAAGTCATATCCATTGTTGATGTGGGGCAAAAAGCGACGGTAGTTTTCTACATAGCTTTCCCAATCTATAGGCATTTCCGGAAGATAGAATCTCTCGCGAGCTTCAGTTTCTACATAGTTGAGCATAGCTTCCCTTTCGGCTGCTTCATCTATCTTCATTGATGTCGAAGTAGTTACATTGCTTATGCTTTTGTCCTTAGGCGAGAATTTCTTTACATTTCTGCCGATGATGAAGATATTCCCATCTTTGTCTGCCACCATCCCTGAAGCTCTTGCTCCGAGTTTCTTGAGAAGTGACACGTCTCCTTTCCTCAAGTCTTTTTCCCAAAGATCAAATCCATCTTCAAATTCCGACAGATAGTATAAAGTCTCTCCATCCTTTGATAGGATATAGTCGCTCAGGTTGGAGGAGTTTGGTGTAAGTCTGACTATGCGGTCAGCCAACCCCTCGCGGTCTATTACGATATCTTTAGATTTGTCTGCTTTGTCTTCATCTGTTGCTTTCCCCTTTTTCTTATCTTTCTTCTTGGAATCTTTCTTTGAGTCAGATTCCTTTTCTGCATCTTTTTTCTGTTGTTTTTCCACTTCTTTCAGTAGAGCATAGTCCTCTTCTGAGAGTCGGAATTTGTCGTAGGCTTCCTGATTTAGAAAAGCCATCATTACGTCCATTTCTGAACCCCATGAGGCATGATTCCTCATTCCATATCGTTCGGATGCAAAGATGAGTGCATTGCCGTCATCGCTCCAGCGTGGCTCTTGGTCGAAATATCCTGTTCTCGTCACCGGAATAAATTCCCCTGTCTGAGTGTCAATAATGGAAATGTCGCCGTATGGTTCGTGCATAGGGTTCATCACTTCCAGAGCTATGAGTCTGCTGTCTGGAGCCCAATATATGGGGAAGCCACCAGTGCGGTAATTGCTGATTGTTCCTCCATCAAGGGCTTTTACAGTCTTTGAAGCAAGATCCATCACCATCAGTTTGTTTCGGTCTTGCACGTATGCCATCTTCTTGCCGTCAGGAGATATTTGTGCATATCCTCGTTCCTGTCCATCATCCGGGAATAGTGCTGTCTCCTCAATCAAGGTTGCATTTGAAAAATTAGGATCATCTTTTCTTGCTATAGAAGCTTTGTAGATGTTCGACTTGCCGTTTCGAAGTGAACTGTAGTAAAGAGTCTTGCCGTCACTCCCCCAAGATAAGTTGCTTTCAATTGCAGGTGTGTGGGTGATCTGCTTTATAGATGGATATTCCGTAGATGTTACGAACACTTCGCCTCTGCTTGTGAAAGCCACCTGGCTCCCATCGGGCGAGGGGAGGGCTTCATCTACTGAAGACACCGATACATTGACAGGTTCTTCAATAGAGTCATCTGTAACTGTTATTTTAAGGGGAGAAGGGGTTCCTCCCGGATTCATTGTGTAGAGTTCGCCATTGTAGGTGAAAGCCATTTTGTCGTTGTTGGCGACGCTTAAGAATCTTACTGGGTGATTCTTGAAGTCAGTTATAGCTTTAGGCGATGCCTTTGGTGAATTGAGGGGCATTGCATAGACATTGAATGACCCTCCGTCTCTTTCACTAAGAAAATAAAGAGTTCCGTTGTTCGGCGCAGGCGATCTGTCTTCTCCTGCATGGTCTGTCAGGTTGGTATGCTTTCCTGTGGCTGGATCATAGATCCAGATATCTCGTGTCACGGATGATGTGTGGTGCTTGCGCCACTTATCTTCCATCCCTTTTACGTCCTCATAAAGGATTTTTCCGTCAGGAAGCACTGTAAGAGAGGTGGCTGGCGTCGGAAGCACCTGATGCAAGTTGCTTCCATCAGTGGATATGGCATAAAGTTCCGTAAGCCTGCCCGATGGAAAAGAGGGGCTTATCGCCGGATCTTGAATAGCCGATGAGAAATAAATCTCTTTGCCATCCTGCGAGAAAGCCTCTGCCATTTCAGCTCCTGAATTGTAGGTGAGTCTTTTTTCCGCTCCGCCATTGGCTGGCATGATATAGAGATCCATGCTGCCATTGCGGTCGCTTGAGAATGCTATTTGCTTTCCATCCGGACTCCATATTGGGGTTGATTCGTATGAAGGATTAAAAGTCAGGCGTTTAGCCTCGCCTCCGTTGGAAGGCACAGTGTATATGTCACCCTTATAAGAAAAAGCGATTTTCTGACCATCCGGAGAGATTTTCACATCGCGCACCCAAAGAGGATTGACTGAATAAGCAGCAAAAGCCGTAAAAGCCACAGCTGCCGTAAATAGCATTCGATTATTCATGATATATATATTTTTCAGTTTTATATTCTAAATAATTTATTCAAGTTTCGCTTGTTCTTGTATGTTGAAGTGCAATCCCTTAGCGCAGGAACTGCGCTTGTTCTCTGCGCACTCCGGGCGATGCGTAGCAGCCCGCAATCATTGCGTGCTTGCCCAAACCAAGTCGCGAAGCTATAATTGATCGTTAATCGTTTATAGTTAATAGTTTCTCCGCGAGCCCTTTGCGCCTTTGCGTGAGTTATTTAGTACTTGCGAAACTTCAATAAATAAGTCAAAACGACTTCGATTACAAAGATAATAAATAAAACTGAAACCCGCAAATCCCCCCATAATATTTAAATCCTAATTGTTTAATGTCCAACACTCAATACTCACTACATATCGTTAATCGTCAATCGTCAATCGTCAATCGTCAATCGTCAATCGTTGATCGTTAATAGTTAACCTCCGGCTCCGCCGCGACATTAAAATCATCAGGATAATCATCATAATACTTAATCTTTTTCTTTCGTTTCCGTTTTGGCATATTGATTCGTGTCCCTGATACTATCTCATCATAAAGCTTTGACAATCTCTCCTCCCTTTGCTCTTTAGTCTTTATCTCGCACTCCCAAATCCTTATTACTCTCCATCCTTCAAGCTCCAAATCAACATTATTTACATAATCTCGAGCTTTGTTCTTGGCTACCTTTGCTTTCCAAAAATCGATGTTTGTTGACGGCAGCTTATAATACTTACACTCCTTATGCCCATGCCAAAAACATCCGTCAATGAATACCGCTACACCATATTTTTTAAGTACGATATCCGGCGACCCGGGAAGCTTCTTCACATTGACACGATAACGCAGACCGCGAGAGAAAAGATACCTCCGCACTATCATTTCCGGCTTAGTATCCTTTCCCTTAATCGCAGCCATACACCGATGCCGCTCTTCCGTCGTCATCCGATCTGTCATATATGTTTTATGACTTTTGCAGGATTTCCTGCAACGACTGTATTGGCAGGCACATCTTTTGTCACGACACTCCCTGCTCCGATCACACTATTATCCCCAATTGTCACCCCGGGCAGAATCGTGGAGCTCCCACCGATCCAGACACTATTGCCTATAGTAACGGGTTCAGCCCATTCAATTCCGGTGTCCCTCGTTTCTGCATCTAACGGATGGCAAGCCGTATAAATACTGACATTCGGACCAATAAACACATTGTCACCAAGTGTCACTGGTGCTTCATCAAGAATAGTCAGATTGAAATTAGCAAAGAAATTCTTGCCAATATGTATATTGCATCCATAGTCGCATCTGAACGGTTGGTTCACATGGAAATTCTCACTGCAATCTTCAACTACACTTCTAAAGATTGACTTCAATTCTTCCTTCTTTGATGGATTGAGATTATTAAACTCCCATAATCGTTCTCTTGTCACTTCAAGCTTCCGAATAAGCTCCGGATCTAAAGCACTATATCTCTCCCCATTAAGCATCTTCTCCCACTCAGTATCAAATTTCTCCATAATTCCATTATTGTCTACTATTACAATTATATCTATACTCCTACAATTATATCTATACAGCTACAATTATATCTATACAGCTACAATTATATCTATAATATTACAACTATCGCATCTCACTGAATGTTCAAAAGCGCGAAGCCGTTTCCGCCGGCACCTCTGGTGCCCTCCCCCTACCATATCCCCAACTCGCGAGCCCGAATAAATTCCATCCCTTCGTCTTTAATACTGCGCTAAGGCGGCAGCCGAAGCCTCATGCGAAATATTAATTTGTATAAGTAAAAAGTTTTTCCTACCTTTGCATTCAACAAAAAAGACCCACCCTATGATTAAAATGTATGTAATGGAGACTTGTCCCGACTGCGAATACGTAAAGAAGCAAGTCGAAGGCAATCCCAATTTTGAAGTCATCGACATTGGAAAGCATGTCAAGAATCTAAAAGAATTCCTAAAACTTCGCGACACGAACCCCGCTTTCGATGAAGCCAAGGAGGTTGATGATCTCGGCATCCCTTGCTATGTGCTCGAAGATGGCTCTGTGACCCTATACTCCAAAGACGTTGGTCTCGAACCCAACCCCGACGCCGAAGGCGCATCCTGCAGTCTCGACGGCAGAGGCTGCTAACCATGGAAAGCAGGCTTTCCAGCCTGCGGCCGGAGCCCCAAAAACTCTGAGCTATCCAGCCTGCGCCCGGAGCCCCCATAACTCTGAAGTATCCAAAAAAATCAGGTCGGAGACCTGATGATTATGCAAAAACCCCAGACTTCAGTCTGGGGTATCCCCTACAAAATCGCGAAGCCGACTTTACAGCTCGGAGAGCTGTTATCATGCCAAAACCCCAGACTTTAGTCTGGGGTATCCCAACCAAAAGCCCAGTAGCCTCGGAGAGGCGCTTTATGGTAAAGCATTTATTCAAAAATATTATAATATAATTATTATGGATTTCATAGAATTAGCAAAAAACAGATATTCCTGCAAAAAATTTGACTCCCGTCAGATCAGCAAGGATCAACTCACTACCATCCTCGAAGCCGGTCGCTTGGCTCCCACAGCCAAAAACCTCCAAGAGCAGCACGTCTACGTATTGCAATCCCCTGAAAGACTTGCCATCGTCGACCAGCATACTCCCTGTCGCTACGGAGCCCCCACAATGCTTATAGTAGCCTTCGACAAGAACAACACGTACACATATCCCGGTCAAAAGTACGACTCCGGTATCGAAGATGCTTCCATCGTGACAACCCACATGATGCTATGCGCCAAAAGCGTCGGAGTCGACAGCTGCTGGGTAAATTGTTTCGATCCTGACAAAATGGCAGAAGCATTCAATTTGCCTGAAAACGAAGAAATCCTGACGTGTCTTGCCCTTGGCTTCCCAGCCGAAGGAGCAGCCCCCCTTCCTAACCACTTCAACCGCAAGCCCCTCGACGCCACCGTCACCTATCTCTAATCCTCATAATCCGACGCGCGTCACTCCCCGCCGCGCATAGTAGAAGCAAAAGATTGTGGTGCACCGAGCCCCAAATCAAAATTTCAATCTCTCTCCTGCCTTTGCCAAAGCAAAAGATAGTGGTGCGCCAAGTCCCGAAGCAAAAGATGGTGGTGCGAACGCAGTGAGCACATCAAGAGAGGGCGTTCCCCTTATAAAGCAAGAGATATCCCCCCGAAAATCAGGTCGGAGACCTGATTATTATGCCAAAACCCCAGGCTTCAGCCTGGGGCTAGCACAGTAGCCTCGGAGAGGCGCTTTATGGTAAAGCCTTAATCGTTAATCGTTGTCCTTCAGTGCCATCCCATCATGAAAAGCATTTCCAACTCGACTCCCGAGAGCTATATAACCATTGTGGATGGGATCGAAAGTGATAAGATTCATCTTTTCCACATCTGGCTTACCATCTTCCGCAAGATAGGCATCATCACATACGATGTTAAGTATTTCCGCGATAATATAGTAGCCTGTTTCTGATTCAAATAGTTTCTCTTTGATTCGGCATTCCATTGTCAGTGGGAAGCAAGAGAAAACAGGAGCATTCACATTCTCACCATTTGCCCATTTCCAACCTGCTCTCTCTACTTTGTCATGCACTTTTTTACTACTGACGATACCGACATAATCCGCTGCAACCATCGTATCTTTAGTAGCGAAAGAAACAGTAAAATCCGGACAACGGTTAAGATTCTCAGTTGTAGCATGTTTTCCCATAGAAATCATGATCTCGTTCATATCCCATTGTCCCGCCCAAGCAGCATTCATAGCATTGGGGGTTCCATCGGCATTATAAGTGCCGATAATCACTACAGGCTGAGGAAGCACCCAAGCCTTAGGTTTAAAATTCTTCATAAATTCCGTTAGTTTTAATAGCTATACTTAAAACTATTATATCCCAACTAAAGTTCAAACTTAAATAAAGTTCAAAATCGCGAAGCCGTTTCCGCCGGCAGCTCTGCTGCTATTACCCAGCTAATCCCACCGTAAATTTAATCATTCCCTCCAATCGTCCGGTTTGTCCCCCGCCAAGCCGCTTACGGTGCTCTCAAAACAGCCCCTAATTTCCAAAGATGCTTTTCTGTGGGGTTATCTGTAAGCATCAATGATGAGTTTGAGAGAATCCTCGCGTTTATCAAGCAGTCAGTAAGCGAAAGCGATGCTGAACACCAATTTCGACGACTCCGCAGTGATTGAAGTCTAATATAATCGTTTTTATAGGGTGTTCAGTTTTTGTTCTGATTTAAGCGGCTGACATGTAGCTCGGAGAGCTGTCATTGTGGTGAAACCCCAGGCTTCAGCCTGGGGAAAGAATAAAAAAACAGTAGCCTCGGAGAGGCACTTTATGATAGAGTCTTGATATTAGCACCTAGAACGCGATTCTACTCATAAAATTGAATCTTCCATGTAGCGTTGTTCTTGGCTCCTTGTCTTGTCAACAGCCCTTTTTCTTTCAGCCTGGCAATAATGCGGTCAACAGTACGTCTTGAAAGTCCTGTCTTAGTCGTAATTGAGGCAATTGAGATTTTTGGATCAGTCGTTATTAACCGGATAACAGCCATCTCTTTCAACGTCAATTTTCCAGTGAGCATTTCTGACGTTTCTAAAACGTCATTTTGGCGTTTTGTGGAATTCAAAACGTCATTTTGAGGCTTAGCGTCATTCCACCGAATATGTAGATAGCGGTTCTTCAGCTCATTGTTTTCCCCAACAATGAGGTTGCGGAGAAATAAAACGAGATATTCTATAGTTGGCTCAATGCCTTTAAGTGCATTACGATAGTTCGCCCTCACAAGTGCATTGCGGAAATACCAGGAATGCTCTTTAAACATATCATTGGTAGCAGGAATGCCCATGGAGCGAAGATATTTTATCAAGAATACGGCTGTTGTCCGAGTGTTACCTTCAGGAAATGGATGGATCTGCCATATCCC
>JAIDTL010000168.1 GCA_029060725.1 Muribaculaceae bacterium
ATGGCATCCACTATCAAGTCAGAGCCTGGAGAATCCTTGCCTTCACCTACGCCATCCATGTGTGGTTTATCCTGACCTTGCGCAACTATAGAAAGTAGATATTCGGCAGACGGATAACCGGAAGAATGAATGCCAAGCGTGGGCAATACTTCTATAAAGTGCTCGACAGTCTGTCTTAACTTTTCTGTCTTATCCGGGTCATCCACCCAAGCCTCCGAACTTATCAGACCCTCGATGTCTATCCTGTCAGAACATACAAGAAGATGGATCATCGACTGTATGTCATCCGGATCGCTTCCGCCGAGATCAGTAGTCACTATGAGGCGGATATTGCCATCGGGCTGAGAAACATTCCTTTCAGAAGAGCCAGAGTTAGCAGAAGAGCCATAGGACACAAGGGGACTTAGACATAAAGAAGTCAAGGTAATCAGTAAATTTTTCACTCCATTCATGGTCTTAAATTTTGTTGTTTGAGATATTTTTTGCAAATTTGCACAAAAATATCCGATAACACAACCTAATTATCTATAAAGGCTACCTGAATTCCGAGATTTTATGGATTATAAATCATTCAACATAGATAGAGAAGAGCTTCAACCGTATGGTCTTACCTGTGAAAGATGGCTTCCCCGCATAATGGCAAGAACAGACCGACACAACGAGATTGAGCTAAACTTAATAAGGCGCGGTTCGGTGTCATATTTTTTCAGAGACAGGATTGTAACGGTTCCATCCGGCAAATTAGCCATATTCTGGGGCTTGATTCCACATAAGGTCATAGCTCATGATACTGAAGACTATTACTTCGTCTGCACTATTCCACTGTCGATGTTTCTTAATTGGAGATTGTCTGAAAGCATGGTAAAAAAGATATTTGCAGGAGAAATTCTTGTTGATGGTTCAGAATGTTTAGGAACGTTTGAAGAATTCATGTTCTCACAATGGGAGCATGACTTTTCATCAAACACGAATCGCTTGGCATCCATATTGGAGATAAAAGCTCGTTTACTAAGATTTGAGAGCCAATATACCATTTTATCAGAAAATCCATTATCTTCATCTCCTACTCACACCAAGATAGAAAAGATGACGCTTTTTATAGCACAAAATTATAGAGAAATCTTAACAGTTAAGGAAATCTCGGATGTCGTCGGAGTAACACCGGACCATGCAAACGCAATTTTTAAGAAAACATTCGGACATTCCCTTATGAGGCAGGTAATGATAGAACGCATTAATCATGCACAAAGGGCGCTTTTATTTACAGATGATCCAATATACAGCATTGCTATGGACTGCGGTTTCAGTTCGATCAGCTGTTTCAACACTGCCTTCAGAAATCTCAATAACTGCTCGCCCAGTGACTACAGAAAAAGCCACCACAACATAACAGACTAACAATCATTTTTCTTCCTTTTCATAAGGAAATGTGACGAAACCATCAAGGGCGGTCTCAGAAAGATTTCCGACAGGTGAGAATTCATCTGACTTCATGTACTCAAGCACACTCATCAGTAATTGGGTCGATGCGAGGTCTTCGTCACGCTCTGACAAAAGGTCAATAGAACTGAAAAGCAACGACCCATCACCTACCCTTGCCTCAAACATCAAGCCAAGCCTCCTATTGGTCGTGAAGTTATCCACCATTTCGATTATCGGCGTCAGTCCTTTGAAATCGGAAATATCCAGATAGGCAGATCTTTTTAAAGGATACCACCATTGCCAGTCTGTATGACCGTCGTTGGGGAACAGTCTTAATGCAGGATGCTCCGGATCGCACAACACACCCATTGCACCGGCTTCTTTCGGAAAATGTACAGGACTCCAAAATACTGGAACAAATTTTGAACGTGTGCCTGTAATGGAATCCAATGAAGGAGATAAAAGAACTTTCCTTCCAGCCTTAAGCCCATCCTTAGCCTCCTTGAGACTTTTAGTAACTAAAACGTCACCATATTCCAGAGTCACATCTTTAGGATAAACCCACAGACTCCATGAATTGGAGATGGAACCATTATTGACACTAACAGAGAATGTAAGTTTCCGGGCTTTTCCCATAAAGGGTAACTTTACAGATATGTCACCAATGTCATTCAGTCCTTTAACGAGGCTCTCACCATCAAAATCTCCTTCCGCCACAAGTTCATCACAATCTTTAAGGCGCCATCTGCAATTCCATGACCCTGAATAATCGGAATAATCCGCTATAACTATTGACGCATCAAAAACTTCCCCCTCTTCATACACAGCCTTTTCAAAATTGGCAAGGGGCACTATAGGACTACAGAATTGCCCGAACCATGAAGAATCGACTATACCTTTAGACTCCCAGAAAGCATTAAGCAGTCCGACCAAAGCCGTTCCCTGACCCGGGAAATCCTGAAGTCCAAGCATCTGTATACCGCTGACCCCGGGAGTCTTCAGGGCTCGTTCAAGTTCTTCCTTATATAATATAGAAGCAAGTTTACCGGATGCCTGAAGATAGTCTTGACTCCGGTCTAACCGACCTTTTTTCTCAAGGTCATTTCTGACTGCAACGAAATTATGAGGAGTCAGAACTCCGGTATATTTCTCAATTTCCGAAAGATCGGGATATATGGCATACTGGCCTATCTCATGTTCTATAAGAGGCACCGACAGGGAGCGAGTCGCAGCAGAATAGTTCTTATTGAATGATGGAGGCTCTTGGTCAAAGACACCTTGACCACGAACCCAGCCGTCGTCGGTCCATTGGGTGACGAGATAGTCATC
>JAIDTL010000169.1 GCA_029060725.1 Muribaculaceae bacterium
AAATATGTCACCCCTGACAAATATAACGGACCGGACAAAAGGAGAGGTGGAGGCACTTATCCTAATCTTCTTGACGCTCACACCCCGTTTCAGATTGACGGCAACTTCGGAGGGACAGCAGGAATTTCCGAGATGCTACTTCAATCTTCACCGACCGACATTACTTTACTTCCGGCTCTACCGGAACAATGGAAAGACGGTAGTTTCTCAGGACTACGCACACGATGTGGTGTGGAAGTCGATGCAGAATGGCTTTCAGGTAAAGTCACGACAATTAGGTTATTTCCAATTTCAGACGGAGAAATTTCACTACGTGCTAACGGAAACGTTATACCGGTAAAACTCCAATCAGGAAAAACGATCACATTGGAGCTTTAATCAATATATAAAACTCAATAGACTAAAAAATAATATTCAAGCGTTCCTTTTAAAAGGCGTATAAAAAAACTAAGATCAGAAACTATGAAGATATCAAGGCTTTTACCAAAGCTTTTATTAAGCGTTTTTGCTGCGTGTTGCGCAAGCAATGCAATTTTTGGCATCAAGACAGCTCCTGAAAAGGCTTCTTTACCGTATAATCCATTTGGCAATCCTCTGATTCCGGATTTATGCGCCGACCCGAGTATCATTGAAGTAGATGGCACTTTTTATTGCTACGTTACCACTGACGGATATGGACAGGGACTTGAGACCTCCGGACCTCCTGTAGTGTGGAAATCAAAGGACTTTGTAAACTGGATCTTCGACGGCACATACTTCCCTCAGGCTGAGAAAGAGAAATACTGGGCTCCAAGCGCACCGGTGAAATACAAAGGTAAATGGTACATCTACCCTACCATTAACGGATATATGTATCCTGCATCTTCAAATTCTCCTGACGGACCATTCTCACTCGCGAAAGGCTCTGACTTCACTTTGAAAAATCGACTTTGGGAAAAAGACAGTGTCTGTGCCATTGATGCCGAGGCTTTCATCGACGACAATGGTGAGAGGTATATCGTCTGGGGCTTACGCAATTTCGCTCGTATGAAAGATGACATGGTGACTATTGATTCGATAGCTACGGTCGAAACAAGAAAGAAATCTTATACTGAAGGTCCAATTTTCTTCAAACGAAACGGAATATACTATTATCTCTATACTATAATGGCTCTTGAAAAATATGAATATTATTATCAGATGAGCCACGAATCCCCTCTTGGACCATATGTTACACCCGAACAAGATATAGTTTGCACTACGGATGCGGATGCAGGAGTGTTCGGTCCGGGACACGGATGTGTTTTCAATCCGGATGGTACAGACGACTATTATCTTGTTTTCCTCGAATTCAGCCGTAATAGTACTGACAGACAAATATATGCAGGGAAACTCGAATTTAATGAAGACGGTACGATAAAACCAATGAAAATGTCGCTAAACGGCATCGGTGCCTTACGTCCTGTCAAGATAAAAGATAAGATCAAGCCTATCAGCATCACTGCATCATCGGAAGCATCACCCTATGAAATCCCTTATAAGCTTGACAACAGATGCCGTCGCACTGAATATTTCGTAGCAGGATTCGCCGCCGATGAATCAAACGGCTCAAGATGGATGGCAGATTCCTTGGATTCTGAAAAATGGCTGTGCCTTGATTTAGGCGAGTCAATGCCTATCGGTGAGAGTGAGATATTTTTTGTCCGGCCTACAGCAGGGCATACATACTGTTTGGAAGGCTCCAACGATGGCAAACTATGGATGCCATGCGGAGGCAGCGACGAAAAAAGAATGATGTCGCCCCGAAGAGACACAATCAATAAGTCCTTCAGATACCTTCGGGTGAAGGTAACTGACGGTGTACCCGGAGTGTGGGAATGGAACCTTACAAAACCTGAGACAAATGTCTTCGAAGGAGCTTCTTGGATAGCGATGGAAAAAGACTCTACTATTCTTTTTCCGTATATTCATCTGCTAAAGGCTAACTCGGAGGAGGCAAAATCAATGAAAGAATATACCCTTCCGGTTTTTAAGAAATCTGTAAGCATCAACGGAAAGAAATTGAAAAATGCCACGGCAAATATTTGTGGACTCGGGCAATACGAACTCTTCATCAATGGGAAAAAAGCCGACGGACATTTTCTGAGTCCCGGATGGACCAAATATGACCGTTCGCTCATGTATAATACCATCGACGTTACGGAACTCCTTAAAGGCAAGAAAAATGCCGACTTGAAGGTAATGCTTGGCAACGGAATGTATAATATTCCTGTCAAAGGCTATCATAAAATGGCTGGATCATGCGGTGCTCCCAAAATGATATTCTCTCTCGACTTAGAATACACCGACGGAAGCAAAGACCGTATAGTGAGCAATCAGAACTGGACTGTGGAAGAAAGTCCGATTAGGTTCTCAAGCATATACGCCGGAGAATGGATGGATGCCGGATTTAAGGGAGATTCAAAAAATGCCATAGTGACAGCGCCGGCTTTTGATGTCCCGGTTGTTGCTCAACCTGAACACACATTGATTAAAACAGTTTGTGAATACCCGTCGGTCAAAGTCGACAGTATTACGTATGATTTTGGGAAAAATAGCTCAGGAATCGTGAGGTTGAAGGTAAAAGGAGAAAAAGGAAAGAGCATCATATTACGTCCGGGAGAAATAATGAAGGATGGGAAGGTATCTCAACGTTGCCAGCCTGGATATCAATGGAAATATACCCTTTCAGGCGATCCTCAGGGCGAGATATGGCAACCGCAATTCACATACGCCGGGTTCCGTTATGTGGAGGTAATTCCTGACGAAGGTGTCGAACTACTCGGGCTGACCGGACTTCATACATCGACCGACGTTGAGGAGACAGGCTCTTTCGAATGCTCTGATACTCTTTTCAACAATATTCACTCCCTTATTGACCAAGCTATCAGAAGCAATATGGTCAGCATTACCACCGACTGCCCTACTCGAGAAAAACTCGGATGGCAGGAACAGAACCACCTCATGGCTCATTCCTTCATGTACCGCTATGATGTCAGGGAACTTTTCAATAAAATCGTCAATGATCTTGCTGAATCGCAACATACTGACGGTGCCATTCCTACTATAGCTCCTGAATATACCGTATTCGATAAAGATAGTGGTTTTGAGGACACTCCGGAATGGGGGGCTTCTTTTATACTGCTTCCATGGTACATTTATCGCTGGTATGGAGACGACTCGGCGATGAAAAAGCATTATGACAATATGAAGTTTTATATATCCTACCTTGGGTCAAGATCAAAAGACCACATCCTCGACTATGGTCTTGGCGACTGGTTTGACATTGGTCCTGACAAGCCGGGAAAAGCGCAGCTCACAAGTGTTGCCCTTTCAGCAACGGCAATGTACTATTATGAACTTCTTACTATGAATAAAATAGCTTCTATACTTGGAAAGAATGCTGATGCAAAGGAGTTTGCCGCGCTTGCTGAAGAAGTGGCAAAGGCCTTTAACGAAAGATTCATGACAGATACAGAAAAGGTATTTGAGAATGGAAGCCAGACCGGTCTATCTATGGCTCTCTATACCGGGCTTGCTAAAAAAGGAGGAGTCGCCAAGGAAACATACGAAGCATTGATATCTGATATTGAAAAACGTGGATACTCTCTTACTTCGGGAGATATAGGTTACAGATATCTGGTTCGGGCTCTTGCTGATAATGGCGGTGATGAGATTCTTTACAAAATGAACCATAACGATTCTCTGCCAAGCTATGCATACCAGCTGAAGAAAGGCGCAACTGCCTTGACAGAAAGCTGGCAGGCATACGATGATGTGTCGAACAATCACCTCATGCTTGGCCATCTGATGGAATGGCTATATGGCGGTATAGGCGGGATTCGCCAGGGTGATGGATCGACAGGTTGGGATAACGTTGTGATAGATCCGAAGATGGTTGGAGATATATCATGGGCAAAAACCTCCTTAATGACCCCTCACGGCAAAGTTGAATGCAAGTGGGAAAGGAGCGATGACAATAAAAAATGGCTTCTCAAAATTACGATTCCCCAAAATACCACTGCACAAGTACATTTGCCAAATGGGAAAATTGAGAATGTAGGACCCGGTTCCCACGACTTTCATCAATAGATAAAAAGAACACTCCATTCCGGATTTTTCAGAATTTTTCATTAACTTTGCAAAAAACATTAATAAAGAATTATGAGACCGATGAGAAAGGCTTCGCGGCAGAAGGATGCCGCATGGGCTTTGGATGTATTCGATAAAGCCCCTTACGTGACGGTAAGCATGACGCGTCCGGATGGCACGCCATACGGTCTTCCTCTCTCGCTTGTCAGAAGCAATGAAAAGACTTTCTATTTCCATTGCGCCGGCGAGGGTGAGAAGATAGACTGTATACGACACAATCCTATAGTCAGCCTTTCTGCCGTCAGCAAGTGTACTCCAAAATACGAAGAGGAGAAAAATAACTTTACCGAATATTTCCATTCGGCTATAGCCTTAGGAAATGCAGAATTCGTAGAAGACCACGATGAAAAAATCCTCGCTCTCAGACTTCTATGCGAACGTTTCCTACCTAATTACATGGATCATTTCGACGAGGCAATAGCAAGAAGCCTCGACCGAACCACAATCGTAAGAATCACACTCACAGAGCCTCCCGTGGGCAAATCCAAACCCTAATGAGTTAGCCACGATTTGAAAATGCACAATTCTTTAGAAAATAATGTTTATTTTTGGATATATCAAAGGAAATATGTACTTTTGTCCAAAGGAATTGTACAAATATAGATTTGAGGACTAAAATATGGAGCAGACACTGGCATACCCGATTGGACTACAAGATTTCCGGACGCTACGCGAGGAAGGATATGTCTACGTCGACAAGACTCGTTATATTGCGGAGATAATCAGCAACAAATCCCGCTATTGCTTTCTTGCACGTCCAAGACGCTTTGGAAAAAGCCTCTTCCTTTCCACTCTTCAGTGTTTCTTCGAAGGACGACGCGAACTCTTCCAAGGTCTCGATGTCGAATCTCTGGATTGGAACTGGGAGTCATATCCTGTGCTTCGACTTGATCTGAATCCTGAAGAGTATAATGAAAAAGGTGGATTGGATAGTCTCTATGATGATGCTTTCAGTATATGGGAAGATGAATACGAGATTGTAAATAAAAGGGAATCTTTTTCTTCAAGATTTAAGAATATAATTGCCGCTGCTCACAAAAAGACTGGCAAGCAAGTCGTGATTCTTGTTGATGAATACGATAAACCTTTGGTCGAAAATATCCATAATAAGGATCATATCGAACACTACAGAAGCAGATTGTCAGCTATTTACTCTAACTTCAAGAGTTCTGCCGAGCATATCCGCTTGGTGTTTCTAACAGGTATAAGCCGATTTGGGAAACTTAGTGTATTTTCAGATCTAAACAATTTGAAGGATTTATCGTTTCTTGATGAGTTTGCCGACATTTGTGGTATATCCGAGAAGGAGATGCTTTCATATTTGAATCCCGGACTCTGTCGGCTTGCAGAAAGATACTGCATCTCCTTCGAATCAGCAATCAGACTGCTGAAGAGAAACTATGATGGATACCGATTCGCAGAGGACGGAAGCGACATCTATAATCCATGGTCACTTCTCAACGCTCTCAAAGATTCCAAGATATCAAACTACTGGAATGATACAGGTTTCCCAAGAATAGTAGCCAAGACGTTGAAGAGTGCAAATGCCGACCTTGAGCAGATATTTGATTCATATTGCTCTGAAGATGACCTAAAGGGTCTTGATCTACTTACCCCCCAGCCCATTGCGTTACTCTATCAGACCGGCTACCTCACTATCAAAAGCTACAATCAAAAGATCAACCGATATCGTTTAGGGATTCCTAATGAGGAGGTCAAGAAGGGGCTTTTCAACGTTCTTCTTCCGTATTACACCAAATGCCGCTCCGACGAGGAACCTAAGAAATTGGTAGGAGACATGGTGATGTACTTCATCTTAGGCGATGCTGACAAAGCGATGAAATGCATGCAAGCCTATTTTGCCGGTGTCCACTTCAAGATGAAAATGGACAATGAGAATAACTTCCATAATGCCTTCTTCCTCCTGATAGATCTCGTAGGACTTGAGACGGAGACGGAGTCCGCCACCTCCGACGGTAGCATAGACATTACAGTCAAGACCGACGACTACATCTACGTCATCGAACTGAAATACGACGGCAGTGCAGAGCAGGCCCTGAGGCAAATTGAAGAGAAGAAATACGACCGCAAATTCCAGATGGATGGCAGACAGATCATCCGCATCGGTGTCAACTTCTCCTCTGAGACCCGTTGCATAGAAGAGTGGAAAATTGATAGATAGGAATTATATAAAGTTCTCAATGATTGCCATTGCGCCAGCGAGAGTGAGAAAATAAAGACAAATCATGACTAAATTCAAAGTATTCTCTTTTCTATTGATTAGCATTTTTCTTTTTGCCTGCTCTAAAAAGCAGGCTCCTGATCACACATCAATCTATGAGGAGATACGCCACGTCAATAAAATGGAGTTTGCTTCAATGGCTGTCACAAAGACAGTAAAGACTGAACGCTCCAACTGGTATAAGGTCGGTAAACGAATAGCTGTCTATTCTTTCGACACATATCTCAAAGCTTACATAGATCTCTATCAATTCGAGATGGAGAATATGGAATTTGATGAGGAAAATAAGACAGTCAAAGTCACTCTCCCTCCTATCAAAGTGGAAATAGCCGGCAGAGATATGGAGATGAAAAAAGAATATGAAAACGTCGGTATGTTCCGTACTGAAATCGACTCCAAGGAAAGGGCAAAGATGAAAGAGAAGGCAAGTGCCGACCTTAAGAAGGAGTTGGAGGGAAATCCGGAATATAAACAGCGTCTTGAATACTCTGCAAGAAAAAAAGCACGCTCATATTTCGAGAATCTATTCAAAAATGCCGGCTACACTGCTTACATTCGCTTCAGCGATGAGATCCCCGCCGGAGGAGATTTTAATATAAAAAACTATGATTAAGGCACTAAAATACATTATACCACTCGTCTTATTTGTCGCAATTGCTTTCTTGGGATGGCAACTTTACAAATATTTCCAAAGACCGGAGGAAATTGAAGTGCTCCCCTCTCGTCCGGGCGATGTGAAGGAAATGGCTCGTCTTTGTTCCATGGAGATATATAATGAGGTGTCAGTACTTGATACTGTCAACAACAAGGTCATGTTTGCCGTCCAAAAACAATCCGGAAGCATTACTTTCGATATCGAAAACATTCAAATTGATGATTCCGGAGACACAATCAAGATTGTACTTCCTCGAGAGATTGTGGAAGTATACGAATCAAATGAGAAAAACGCCTGGGAAGTAATCGACACTAAAGCAATTGGTCCAATGGCTTTTCTAAGGAGCAATAAGTTTACGACGGCAGAAGAAAACCGGGTAAAAAGCAAACTCAAAGCAAAAGCCATCCGCCGTCTTTACAGCAACGGGACGGTCAGGCAAGCCAGGAAGGATGCTGTAGAAAACCTTACACGCCTAATGGAAGGTGTCTACAGAAAACCGGTCATTGTGACCGATCCTACACCAAGTGGCACCCCTAATTAACAAAGATTAATGAAAAATCACAGCTTATCAGAAATTTTTGAAAGTTTGTTCCGTTGAAATATATATAGCAATTAAACTGTGAAAGTTGTTTTGGCTTATTTTTTATTAATGTTTAGTCAGCTTTGTGATCATATTTCGCTTTAATAAGAAAGAGCAATACAGTCTTCAGTAATTAAAATCAAATAATAATGACATCATTTATCATAGCTCTTGCAGCTTTAATACTCGGATACTTCTTATACGGAAGCCTGGTGGAACGTGTGTTCCGCACCGATTCCTCCCGTCCCACTCCGGCCAAGACAATGGCTGACGGTATCGACTATGTGGAGATGCCTACATGGAAGGTATATCTTATCCAATTTCTCAACATCGCCGGTGTAGGCCCAATTTTTGGTGCCATCATGGGCATTATGTATGGTCCCGCTGCTTTCCTCTGGATTGTACTTGGCACTATCTTTGCCGGAGCGGTCCACGATTTTATTTCGGGTATGATATCACTTCGACTCGGAGGCAAGTCGCTTCCTGAGATTGTAGGCAGTGAACTCGGAAAGAAAGTAAAGATGGTGATGAGCGTTTTCACTTGCATCTTGTTAGTTATGGTGATTGCTGTCTTTGTCCGCACTCCGGCTAACCTTCTTGCCACTCTCACACCTGAACATCTTAATGCAACATTTTGGGCTACCTGCATTTTCTTATATTATATTCTTGCCACTCTCCTGCCTGTCGACAAACTCATCGGTAACCTCTACCCTGTCTTTGGATTCGCCTTACTGTTTATGGCTGTGGGCATAATGGGTTATATGATAATAAATGCAGTGCCAATTCCTGATGGATTTTCGGAAGGATTGTTCAACCGCCATCCTGCCGGAGAGGCAGCTCCAATCTTCCCAATGATGTGCATCTCGATTGCCTGCGGTGCTATCTCAGGTTTCCATGCCACACAGAGCCCGATGATGGCTCGTTGCCTCAACAATGAGAAGCATGGACGCAAAGTGTTCTATGGTGCTATGATTTCGGAAGGTATCGTGGCTCTCATCTGGGCTGCAGCCGCAATTGCCTTCACAGGTGGCTATGACAAACTTGCCGGTTATATGGCAGAAAATGGTTCTGATGCCGGCATTCTTGTGCATGATGTCTGTGTGAATTGGCTTGGAACTTTTGGAGGAATTCTTGCCATTCTTGGTGTGATAGCAGCTCCTATCACTACAGGAGACACGGCAATGCGCAGCCTCCGCTTGATCATCGCAGACTCTATCGGTCTTCAGCAAAAGAAGTTTATGAAACGCCTGCTTGTCTCTCTACCTATCATTGGGGTTTGCTATATTCTTTTGAATATCAATTTCGATGTTCTCTGGAGATATTTCGCTTGGTGCAACCAGACTCTATCTATCTTCACCCTCTGGGCTTGCAGCGTCTACTTAGCACGCTATCGCAAGGCATACCTAATCACAATGATTCCGGCAATGTTCATGACTGCTCTTTGCGTAAGCTTCATCTGCTATGCTCCACTTGGAGCATACGTAGAAGGAGTTGGGCTTCCTCTCTATACAAGCGAGGCAATCGGTCTGACAGCAATGGTAATATGCGCAATCATCTTCTTCAAGTGGCAACGCGCCCTCGATCCGGACCTCACTCCTGCCGAATAATTCCAGGCAGCGACTGGTCAGCTTTATTTAGCTTATATTTTTATTTTCATAAAAAGTTTATTAACTTTGCAGTGGCAACCCGCTACCAGTCAAGTAGAATATGCCATAAAATCTAATAGTTGAAACCATGAAAAAACTTATTGTTGCTATATTAGCACTAACAACAATTTTCGCGACTTACGCAGCTGACAATAATCTATCGGGAAAAACCATAGTTTTCCTTGGAGACAGCTATGTGAAAAACCATCGTCGCCCTTCTGATGAGACATGGCACGCCAAGGCTGCCGCCAATCTTGGAATGAAATATGTCAATTGTGGCAGAAATGGTAGTTCAATAGCATTCGATCGCACAAAAGATGGATTTGGACCAGCTATGACAGAGCGCTATCAAACTGAAATTCCGGATTCTGCAGACTATATAGTCATTATCGCCGGTCATAATGATACTGGATTTCTTGAAAATGATTCAGAAAACAAAATGTGGAATGAGTTCTGTGCCGGACTTGACACTCTGCTTGATGGAATTCAAAATAAATTTCCTAATGCGCGATTGGCTTACGTCACCCCCTGGGCAGTAGACCGTCCTGGTTTCACTGAAGTTAATGCTCAGATAATAAAGGCTTGTGGAGAAAGGGGCATACCGGTTCTCGATATGGCTGCATTAGGAGCGATAGAGGTCAACAATCCTGAATTCCGTGCCAAATATTTCCAGGGTCCTAATGACACCGCACATTTAAATTCGCAAGGACACGACCTACTCGTGCCCCTTGGAGAAGCTTTTCTGCAATTAATTAGTCTGAAATGAATTAAAACATAATAAAATGTCACTTATTAAGAGCCTTTTTTCAGGATTAGCCCTTTTGATAGGAGCTTCTTCCTTTGCCACGGAATTCACCCGAATTGCAACAAGCGATAATGGAGACGGAACTTTCAATAATCCTGTCCTTTTCGGAGATTTTCCGGATATGGACGTAGTGCGTGTCGGAGATACATATTACATGGTGTCTACTACTATGTTTGTATTCCCTGGTGCGACTATCATGAAATCAAAAGACCTTGTCAATTGGGAATACTGTGCTACTCCACTGAAGAGAATTGAAAACAGCGAGGCGTATAATCTCGAAAATGGAAAGAACCGCTATGGCCACGGACAGTGGGCTACCGCACTTCAATATAACGATGGGAAATTTTATATGCTTTTCCTTACTCTTGATGAAGGAGGATTCCTTCTTACAGCGGAGGATCCTGAGGGAGAATGGACTATCAATAAACTCCCTGAAGGTTTCTATGACTGCGGCATAATGTTTGACAATGGAAATACATACGTAGCATACGGAATCGGAGAGATACACATAGCTCAAGTAGATGATAATTTCCATAAGATAAAAGATCAGGTAGTAGCTAAATGTTCACTTGACACGGGAATGGAGGGTTGCCGACTTTATCACATAGGCGAGTATTATTATATCTATGCAACTTATCCGGGATGGCCCGGACGCCAGAGTATATTGCGTTCCAAGAATCTTTGGGGCGGATATCAAGAAAAAATGGTGCTTGCAGACAACACTGCCACCCATCAGGGAGCACTCGTACAGACGGAAGCCGGAGAATGGTGGACTCTCCTTTTCCGCGACAATGGCACTCTCGGCCGAATGCCGTTTCTTCTTCCTGTCAGATGGGAAGACGGTTGGCCAATCATAGGAAATGACGGAAAAGCAGGAGAAAAATATACTAAACCTGTCACTGCAAATCAATATCCGGTGACCCCACTTCCGACAAATGACCCTTTCCGGAGCTATCAACTTGGACTACAATGGGGATGGAACCACAATCCTGATATGTCAAAATGGACACTCACCCAGCGTCCCGGATTCATGCGTCTATATACAGCTTCTGTAACCACCAATCCTTATCAGGCACGCAATACTCTCACTCAGAGAGTATTAGGCTATCATAAAGACAAAAACTCATCATACGGCACTGTAGCCATCGACATTACACACATGGAAGATGGAGATATCTGCGGGTTCGGAGTATTTCAAGATCCATTGGCTTTTATCGGTGTTAAAAAAATCGGGAATAAACGCCAGTTGATGTATCGATCATCTTCTCTGACCAATAAGGTTTCAGCTACGGAGAAAACCGGTGATGAAATCACAGAAGACTTTATCTACCTTCGCGCAATACCGAGTCATACTTCCGGGAAATGCCGTTTCTATTACAGCTTGGACAATAAGGAATACAAGTCATTCGGACCGGAATTTAAGATGGAATATGATCTTTCTGTGTTTACCGGCAATAAATTCGCTATTTTCAATTACGCTACCAAGGATCTTGGCGGATATATTGATGTCGATTGGTTTACTACTGAGCCCACTTTTGACGAGAATGAATTCTTCGGATCTGATTTCAACGGATATCCTGATGAAGCACTGACTGTAGACCATATTGAACTTAATGCAGATAAAGACATCATGATGCTTCCAGGCTCTTCAAGTGCTCTTGAGGTAACAGCAATATATATGGATGGACACAAAGCTGATGTCACTTCTGCTGCCACTTATAAATCTTCGGATGAGAATGTAGTGAAAGCAGTCAACGGACGCCTGGCTGCCATAAAGGACGGAACAGCAACTGTCGTTATTTCATACGCCGGAGACAAAGGAGACGCGGCTTCTGAGACTGTCAACTTCACGGTCACTTCTTTCCCGCTCATAGAGGGCATGTTCAATCCTAATATATGGGAAAAAGGAACATTTGATGAAGAAACACATAGAGTGACAGTTGGACAGTATGGCTTTGCCGGCTGGCAGTATCCTGGTGGAATAGATCTTTCAGACTATAAATATTGCGTAGCCAAGGTGTCAGACTGCAAAGAAGGAGGTCTTTCTTTTAGACTCTTTGACAAAGACAGTTATTGGTCAGATGCATCAGAAAACGGATTTAAGGATGGTTACTCAGTCGTAAGCCTTCCGGATCTCAAGTCTAATCAAGGACGCAATATGGATTCATCCCATATCTACATAGTTGGTTTCTGGGGCTTTGGCAATCAGCCATTTATTCTTGATAAAGTATATCTTTCAAATTCTGACGATCCCACTTCGGTAAAAGGCCCTGTAATCTATGACGGGGAGAAAATCGTCGATGTCTTTACGGTCACCGGTGTAATCGTCAGAAAAGATGTAAAAGCTTCGGAAGCGACAATAGGACTTCCTCAGGGAATCTATATAGTAGGAAATAAAAAGATTGTCGTAAGATAATTTACCTGGAACTTGCCTGCTCCAGAAAGGATGATGTAGTTTTCTTCATTCTCCTTGTGGCTGTGGAAGAAGGGCACTGCCTGACCGGAAGAAAGAGAACCGAAGGAAATCTCGCAAGAAGTCTCCCCTGCGGCATCCTTTACAAACTGTTTGCCTTCGAAACTTTTTAGGCTTCCTACCGATACGTGGGCGAACTTTTCGCCAGAATTAAGAATCTTTACTTCGCTCATATTTTTATTTTTATAAAAAGTTTATTAACTTTGCAGTGGAAACCCACTACCATTCAAGTAGAATATGCCATAAAATCTAATAGTTGAAACCATGAAAAAACTTATTGTTGCTATATTAGCACTAACAACAATTTTCGCGACTTACGCAGCTGACAATAATCTATCGGGAAAAACCATAGTTTTCCTTGGAGACAGCTATGTGAAAAACCATCGTCGCCCTTCTGATGAGACATGGCACGCCAAGGCTGCCGCCAATCTTGGAATGAAATATGTCAATTGTGGCAGAAATGGTAGTTCAATAGCATTCGATCGCACAAAAGATGGATTTGGACCAGCTATGACAGAGCGCTATCAAACTGAAATTCCGGATTCTGCAGACTATATAGTCATTATCGCCGGTCATAATGATACTGGATTTCTTGAAAATGATTCAGAAAACAAAATGTGGAATGAGTTCTGTGCCGGACTTGACACTCTGCTTGATGGAATACAAAATAAATTTCCTAATGCGCGATTGGCTTACGTCACCCCCTGGGCAGTAGACCGTCCTGGTTTCTCTGAAGTAAATGCTCAGATAATAAAGGCTTGTGGAGAAAGGGGCATACCGGTTCTCGATATGGCTGCATTAGGAGCGATAGAAGTCAACAGTCCTGAATTCCGTGCCAAATATTTCCAGGGTCCTAATGACACCGCACATTTAAATGCGCAAGGACACGACCTACTCGTGCCCCTTGGAGAAGCTTTTCTGCAATTAATCAGTCTGAAATGAACTACTATTTAATAAAATTTCTGTTACTTGGACTCTTGGAATGATTATGAAAAATTTTTTGCATACTGTTTTGGTATCAATATGCTTAATTATAGTATCAGCATGTACTGAAAAAGATGATTTTATTCTCGAACCAACACCTACAAGTGTCATCATTTCAGGAACAGTAACTACTACCTCAGGCAAACCTTTGGCTAATATTCCTATATATATTGATTATAATAAAAGCTATTGGCTTGGTTCGCAAACTACACTCCATAAAGCAAAGACCAAAACAGACAGTAATGGTAGATATAAATTGTTTTTCGAACCTGAAAAAAAGAGTGATCCTTCAGCCGGGGCATCAGAAAGTTATAATCTTTTTGCTGATCTCAATGGACTGTCATCTTCAGAATTCTTAAAGCCGAGCGATTTTGATGAAAGCATGAATTCACTATATATGTGTACAATATACAGAGAACTTGCACAGAGCGAAAATATAGAAATCAACCTCCATTTTCCAAAGAAAAAGGAAGTGAAAGCAGAATGTCGTAACTTTCTTGCAGATAATAGACTTAGAATCAGAAATGAAATTGAATTCGGGGCAAATTATGAGTCACTAAACAGGATGGTGGATCTTGATTCAGACGGCAATGGAAGCACTATTATCCCATGTGCCGAGGATGGAATTAATACCATCACGATAATATCTGACCAAAATATTCTTGAAGAAATTGAAACTAAAGAATTTGTGTTTGCCAATAACCATGACACCTCGATTCTCTTCGACAACAATAATATTCTTCAAAACTGTAGTTTCAAATTATCTCTATATGATTGTTTCTCTTTTGACGGAGATCCACATGAGAATCCGGATACTTACACTACACCGGCACCTTTCGATTTTCTTGGATTCAGGATACTGCTGCCAGACGGACAATACGAAGAATTCGGAACCCAACGCTATCAGTATTATGATTCAATAACATGGAGTTCTCCGGCATTTCCGGAAACATTCAAAGTATACGAAAAAAAGAGAAATGGCTCTACATTAACTGAACATCTGGTGACTCAATGGGGAAGTTACTTCTTTGACTCAGGATTTCATAAGACTATACTGAAAGGATACAAAAACGGTCGTGTAATATGCTCAGATTCTGTATCTTTTGAATTGAAGGATAGAGATTTTCTATGTTTTGACTGGTCGAATTGCAAAACTATTCCTAAACAAGATGGTGTTCAAACAATTTACTGCCAACTAAATTCATACTTTGAGTATAATATTACTACACCCATTGAAATTGACGGGACCAAGTCTGTAGATATTTATGTGAAATTCCGCGACAATTGGAGCGACGACATTATTCTTAACTGGCAGGAAGCCAGACTCAGCCAGTTGCTGTGGACACATCTTGGACAAAGAGTCGAATATGACAAATCAAATATAAAGAATATATTCAAACTACTGTCACCGGAGGACATACCGGGTAAACTATACGAAAATGAGACCACAAGGGCAATTGTAATGCATCGACTTCCTGATGAAGACAGGACCAATAAAGAATTTTTCTATATACATGTCGAATCAAAATAAGTAAAAATGGCAGACACATAATAAAATCTGCCATTTTTCATATTTTTTAGGGATGATAAAGATTAATGCTCGTTTTTCAATTGACTACGACATCTTGCATCACAGAGGCATTAAATGTGGAACCTTTTGCAATTTTTGGCATAGAACCTTTCATCAGGCCACTGAGAAGTCCAATAGGAAAGAATAGCACCGACAGCACTATCACACCTCCAAGTTTGCTTCCACCATTTTTACAACTTCCCAGACGCAATGGCACCTGCTTATTATCAATTGTTTTGGTAAATGCACTTGTCAGGCACAATTTTCCCTCTTTTCCCCATGTCCCATTAGGTTCAGCAGTGTACTCGATGTATGCAGGAGTACCTGCTTTCACAAGCACCTGTGTTCCATCTGCGGAATACACATCAGTCTCAACTACAGCATTGATTGTGCCAGCCTCTGTCTTATTGGCAGGATCAAAACCATCATTGATCCTAATCACCATCTGAGTGCCCCCTTCAAGCAGTTTGTTTCTGCTTGCAGCTGTTTGAGCCATAGATTCAATAGGAGCAACCAGGATCATAAACAACGCCAGCATTGCTGACAAAATACTTCTTAATAAATCTTTTTCGTTTTTCATGTCATATCTGATTAGTGTTTGATGCAAAATTAGCAATAAATGTCAACATTACCAAACGAAATATCGATAAATAAAAGAAGTCTGATATTATTTTTACGAATAAGAGAAATATACTTAAAAAAATCAAATGATGGTGCAGTTCTTATAGAATTGCACCATCATTTGATTTTTTAATAATTATAGAAGATTTTCACGCTCGGTGATTTCTGCATCGGTCATGGTGTAGCCTCCGAGACTTCCTTCCTTGGCCTGGATGCAGATGTAGACCATCGGTTCTTCAGATGTGCATTTGAGGTTGCGATCGCAGTTTGTAGCTACACGGATTACAGAGCCTTCAGCAACATCAAATACATCGCCATTTACCTGGAACTTGCCTGCTCCAGAAAGGATGATGTAGTTTTCTTCATTCTCCTTGTGGCTGTGGAAGAAGGGCACTGCCTGACCGGAAGAAAGAGAACCGAAGGAAATCTCGCAAGAAGTCTCCCCTGCGGCATCCTTTACAAACTGTTTGCCTTCGAAACTTTTTAGGCTTCCTACCGATACGTGGGCGAACTTTTCGCCAGAATTAAGAATCTTTACTTCGCTCATATTTTTATTTTTATAAAAAGTTTATTAACTTTGCAGTGGAAACCCACTATC
>JAIDTL010000017.1 GCA_029060725.1 Muribaculaceae bacterium
CACAAAACAGTCCCAACAATATTACCCAATGGATAGGAATTGTGTAGATCTCACCTAAGCTATACGGAAGATACAAGTGCGTGCCGGTGAAAGCATAGCAGGTGACGGAGGCGCATACACTCGAAAGTATCAACGCCGTGACGGGGATGGCCGCCATATTCATACGAAGCACTTCAAGCGTGAAAAGCACTCCCGCTATCGGAGACTTGAAGATACCGGCAATGCCGGCTCCCGCACCGATGCCAATCATCACACGAAGCATATTTTCGTCAAATCCGAAAACTCGCCCGAGTCTACTCCCTACGGCTGCTCCGGCATACGCGATCGGACCTTCAGCTCCCGCAGAGCCTCCAAAACCTAATGTGATGCCACAAGCCGCGATGGGATTATACATCATGCCTGCCGGAATATCATAGTTTTTCGATGCCAAATACTCTTTTATATGCTCCGTGCTGTCTACCATATTGGCCTTGGCTATCCATTTCTGCCAAGCTACGGCAATCAGAATTCCCACAAGAGGAAGCCAGAGATACCACCATTCGGCATGCTCCCATTGCAGTGGGGCATGATGGATGATCCAATGGGCAAACACCGACACCCAGTGGATGGCGCGTTTAAGCAGAAACGCACCAAACCCTGCGAAGCATCCTACGACGCAGGCGAAGCCGAGAATGAATGTATTGGCATTCTCTTTCTTGGCTCCCCACGCCTTTATCTTCTCAGAAGCATCTTTTATCCAATTCATAATTGTCGGAATTGTCGGCCTTTCTATTTATAAGATTTATAAAAGGACTCTTAAATCAAGCATAATCTCTGACGCAATGCCAATTATGCATTATGAATTATGAATTATGCATTAATTAAAAGAAGTGATGCTTCTTTGATGCGGCGCATTGCTTCGCGGATCTTGTCGTCGGATGTGGCGTAGCTGAGGCGCATATAGCCGGGGGCGCCGAAAGCTGCCCCGTCTACGCATGCTACGTGAGCTTCTTCGAGAAGATACATCGTGTAGTCGCCGCTGTTTTCAATCTTTTTGCCTGATGGGGTGACTGTGCCCACGTATGCGCTTACCTCCGGGAAGAGATAGAATGCACCTTCCGGACGGTTGACAATCCAACCCGGTATCTCCTTAGCCAACTCTACGATAAGGTCGCGACGACGCTCGAATGCCTCACGCATATCATAGCGGAATTCCTGCGGACCGTCGAGGGCTGCCTCGGCAGCTTTCTGTGCGATAGATGATGGTCCGGATGTATATTGACCCTGAAGTTTGGAGACTGCCTTAGCCACTTCGAGTGGAGCTGCGAGATAACCGATACGCCAACCTGTCATAGCGTATGCCTTTGACACACCGTTGATCACAACCGTACGGTCGAACACCTCCTGGCACTCTGCGATACTGTGGACGCGACCGGGGAGGAAGTTGATATGCTCATAAATGTCGTCGGCAAGGATCACTACATCGGGATATTTAGCCAATACAGCCGCAAGGCCCTTGAGTTCTTCTTCTGAATATACGCTGCCTGTAGGATTGGAAGGATTGTTTAGAATGATCAAGCGGCTCTTTGGGGTGATGGCAGCCTCAAGTTGCTCGGGAGTGATCTTGAAGTCCTGATCGACTCCAGCCCATACCTCTACTACCTTTCCTTCAGCAAGACGCACCATCTCCACGTAGCTCACCCACGCCGGCATAGGGATAATCACCTCATCGCCGGGATTTACGAGAGCGAGGACTGCATTGCAGAGTTCCTGCTTTGCGCCATTTCCGACTACGATCTGTGCCGGAGTATACTTCAGTCCATTCTCCTTCTCCAATTTACGGCAAATAGCCTCACGGGTAGAAAGATAACCCGGAGCCGGACTATATTTGGAATAGTTTTCGTCGATAGCCTTCTTGGCTGCCTCCTTCACGAAGTCAGGGGTATTGAAGTCAGGCTCGCCGACGCTCATTGTAATGACGTCGATGCCTTGGGCACGAAGTTCGGCACTTTTCTGTGTCATCGCCATGGTCGCGCTCTGCGCCATGGCCTTGATTCTATTGGATATCTGTATCATTTTTTTATTTAGAATTGAGAATTTCAATTTAGAATTATTCATGATTTATCATGATTAAACATGATATAACATGATACATCATGATGAAGCTTATTTTATCGTTAATCGTTAATCGTTGATAGTTACGCCAACTCCCCTTCCAATTTGCGTAGGAGTTCGCCGAGGGCCGGATTCTTTTCTACGCATTCTTTAAGGAATTCCTGTGGCGGGAGCTGCTTGCTGACCGCCCTCGTAGGGTCGATTTCTACGCGGAGGGAGATGAAGTCGTTGCGAAGTTGATTTCTCAAGAAAGCAATCAGCTGCGGCATGGCAAGTTCAAATGCCTGCACTTCAGCCGGATGCCCCACCATTGTCAAAAACTCCACATCTCCGGTCTGGCGGGGGGTGCTGTTGCGCATGGCGCTCGTCAGGATATGCTGCTGCCGGTTTGCTTGCTGATATGCCACCCATGCCTGCATAAATCCCTCAATATCAACTTTCTCTCGATGTTCCTTGCGCTGCTCATTATACTGTGCCACTTTCTCTTGGACAGAATTGTCATTGAGGCGGAACCCCGGAATGCCCGTTGCCCGCTTGCGGACCCTGGGAAAATTCGGAGACTCCGAAGCACTCTGAGGACTCTGAGAACTCGGAGAAATCGGAGAAATCGGAGAACTCGGAGAGCTCTGAGAACTCTGAGAACTCTGAGGTCTCTGATGTTGGGCGACTTGCTGAGTAGTGGGCCGTGAAGGCGCAGGCTGCGAAGTTGTGGCTGCGCCGGTGATGTCGCCCAAGGGGAAATCACGGTCCACTAAGTCAAAAGGGGGCGTTGCGGGTTTCAGAAGCTGACAAAGACGGATGAGAACCAATTCCACGAGAAATTGCTTATTGGTGGCAGTGCGATACTGCACGTCGCCGTCATTGAGCACCTTCATAGCGGCATAATACCATTGAAGAGGGAGGCTCGTAGCTTGCTGGGTGTAACGCTCAGCTATATCTTTCGATGTCTCAAGGAGTTCGGCAGTGCGAGGATCGGCTGCTACCATGAGATTGCGCACATGGTCGGAGAGTCCGTTGAGGAAGAACAACGAGTCAAAACCCTTGGCACGTACATCGCGATAGAGTAGCAAAGCGCCGGATATGTCGCCGGCACGGAACATGTCTACGAGTCGGAAATAATACTCGTAGTCAAGGACATTGAGGTTTTCTATTGCACTTTCATACGTGATGTTGCCGCGAGATGAAGCCGCCACCTGGTCGAAAATTGAGAGTGCATCGCGCATCGCGCCATCTGCCTTGCGGGCTATCACTTCCAATCCTCGGGGATCAGTCTTAATACCCTCTTGCTGACCGATATACTGCATTTGCTCCACCATATCCTCAATCGTGATGCGACGGAAGTCGTAGGTCTGGCATCGGCTGAGGATTGTGGGAAGCACCTTGTGTTTCTCTGTTGTGGCAAGAATGAATATGACATATTTAGGGGGTTCCTCAAGAGTCTTGAGGAAGGCATTGAAAGCCGCTGACGACAGCATGTGCACCTCGTCGATGATAAACACACGATACTTGCCCCCCTGAGGAGGAGTCTGCACCTGGTCGGTAATGTCTCGGATATCGTCGACACTATTGTTGGAGGCGGCATCAAGCTCCACTACATTCATGGAGGTGCCCCTCTCTATAGCCTTGCAATTTTCACATTCACAGCAGGCCTCTCCGTCAGCTGTCGGGTTGAGACAGTTGATGGTCTTAGCAAAAATTCTTGCGCACGAAGTCTTCCCGACGCCACGCGGACCGCAGAAGAGATAGGCTTGTGCCAGTCGGTCGGTCGTAATGGCGTTTTTAAGCGTGGAAGTCAGAGCTTTTTGCCCTACGACACTGCGAAACGTTGCGGGTCGGTACTTGCGAGCGCTTACTATATAATTATCCATAATGCAAAATAAGCAAAAATTTGGCGGACTGCCAAATTTTTGCTTACACTTTTCTAAAATATGAGTATTATTGGGGTCTATCCGGAGACTATCCTTGACTCTATTGCCCCTATCAAGTCTGGATATATTATAGGCGGAAATTCAAAATTACCGTCAGTGTCCGCCACAGGAATTCGCCAGCCATATAGGCTTTCCAATATGTCATTTTCTTGGCTACAAATGGCACGCAGGATTTTGCCATCCCAATATCCCCTTGGTCGCTGCCTACACCCGGCTATTCCCGGTTCCGGCGACCATTGGCAATCCCATTCCGGAGAAGTTGGAAGGATCAGACTGCTGACACTTTTCTCCCACCCGGACATTTTCAATGAAACAAGACGTAGAAAATCTTCCGGCAATTCTATTTCAGCAGCATAGAGTCCGCATGGCATTAGCTTATGATCGCCTACCGTAACTTCCATCTGTATTCCACTGCCAAGTTCGCCCGCTGATGCACCCCTTATGAGTTTAGCCCCCTCTTCCGGAAGCATGCTCTCTATCTTTGCCGCCACTATATCTGCCGACGTCGGCACTCCCAAAGCAGGTAGTGATGGGCGCGCCATAGCTATCTCACCAAGACGCGCCATCGCTTCTTTCTGCAGACTTTCTATCGTAAAGACCATCACTTAAGACTCTTTTTTCTTAAGTATGATTCCAAGCTTCTCTGCCTCTCTGAAACAGGATGCCTCGTCGTTGAGCTTACTAAGAGGCACCCCCTTAGTGTCCTCAAGCAACGCATAGACGTCTTTTATATTTTCGTATTCAAACACATACCCCGTCTGTGTCTTGGCTACAGCCTCAGAAGGGCCGGTGGTATCAGGAATCTTTTTTACCATCCCGACACTAATCCGTCTGCTTTTGAAAGCGGGAGAAGACTCAATGACTTTCTGCACCACAGGATCCGCAGTCTCGAAAGAGGCTGGCGTGCAACCTCCCGAGCATAGATGTCCTCCCGTGAAGGAGACCTTAATGTGGGAGCGCCCCACCTTGAAGACAGGATGCCATTCCATCATGCCTCTGACTTCGTATTTCTTAAGTATCATAATTCATACACTTAATTCGCCGGTATATTCTTTCCAGGAGTTGTTTTCGTAGTGCCACATCGAGCCGGACTTTGCAGCTGCACTGATAGCCGGGCAATCATTGACAAGATAGAAGATCTTTCCTTCTTCAGGGTCAGGAGCTTCGCTTGATTCCCAAAGCACATGGCATTCCCCGGCATCTCCGGAGGCTTCTCCCTCTCCGTCTATCCAAATATGGCAACTTCCTTTGAGAGCAAGCGCATCCCAAATCAAGATACCGCTACGTGTCGCTTCATGACCATTCATACGATCCTGGAAACTATGCTCATTGCTATATACATAGTGCACAAGACGGTCTTCGCCTATTAGGGCACCGCTACGGCTCCAACCAAGACGATCGAGTGTAGGTTCGCGCTTGATCTCAATATCACCAAACACTGTATGGAAGTTTGTCACGCTCCAGCCTATTGAATTGACCTTGGTCGTGATCTGGATCTCAGGATGACGGGAGAAGTCGACACATTGTATCTGTTCCAATAGATCCTTGCCGGCAAGGAGAAGGGCTGTCTTGGGCACATCCTCTCCGGTGAAAAACATCTTGGCAAGCGCTATGATTTTTTCTACCGTCCAGCGACCAGTATGCTGCAGTTCGCGCTTGAACTGCCACCTTAGTCCTTCAGTACTATATACTGTCTGCATCCCGAGATTAGGAACATTTATCTGGAACTTACCGGCTCTACCTGCCCAAAGCGTACGGTTGCCACGCACCTTGAAGTTGGCTATTGCCTGCTCAGCCACAACGGCTTTTGAGAAAGGAGTACGCTTTCGTTGGCTCTCAAAATAGTCACTGACCACCTGGTTCATGCCACGCTTCTGGAGATAGACTCGCGTTGGCTGTGGGACGATGAGATCTGGATCCACTTCCTTCTGGGTTTCATAAAGAGAGTTTGCGAGAAGCACAATCTTAGTGCCCGAAGGGATCGACGGGACAAGATTAATTTCATCTTCAGGAGACAATTTTTGACCGTTGACAGCGCGTACGATAGGATTTCCTGTTGCTGTGTCATGTCCTACCACAAAGAGCATCAATGCTTTGCCGGGAGTCTTTGACTTACCTTCCGAGTCGAAGCCATCGACTCCTTTGACAAGGAGAGTCGTAAACTGACGTGGGAGATTTCCCTCTCCCGGACTAACGGGAAGTATCACTTGTGCCTGATTGCTTGGAGTATCAGCGGTAGTAGTCAGAGTCGATTTAGGTTCATCGATCATAAAATGGTCTACTTCCGGACTGTTTACCTTCACTCGTTTAGCGCGTAGCATAAGATTCATCAGCGGAGTGTCTTCACTATTGAAGCTGAAGAGTTGCGCATCGATATCAGGCTCCACAAAGTTTCCGGCATTTATGCCGCCGGTGGCATTGGCAAGCGCGCCTACTGTAGCGGGCTGACCGGGATTAATGGATGTGTTCATAATTTAATTGAGAATTGATAATAATTGAGAATTAAGAATAATTGAGAATTGAGAATTGATAATAATTGAGAATTGAGAATAATTGAGAATTGAGAATTGAGAATAATTGAGAATTGTTGATATTTTCTGTCTTTTCAGCTCGGAGAGCTGAAATTATGATATAACCCCAGGCTTCAGCCTGGGGCTTCCCCGGCTATAGGGCTGTAGCCTCGGAGAGGCGCTTTATGATTATGCTGTTTTTTTCGATTATCGTCTATAATTATGTTTCTACCATAAAGCGCCTCTCCGAGGCTACTGAAACATTGTCCCGGGCACCCCAGACTGAAGTCTGGGGTTTCGGCATTATCATCAGGTCTCCGACCTGATTCCTACCCTTTACACTCAATCTTTAATCATTAATCGTTAATCGTTAATCGTTAAGCCATCGCTGCCAAGTCGAAGATGGATGTGCATGTGGGAGCTGAAGAGGCTCCGGAGGGCAGCGATCTATCATGTGACGCTTCCACTTCCTTTATTATTTGCTCTATGGCGGCATTGCGATTTCCTTTTATGATCTGAAGCAGAGTGTCGGCTCCTATTTCGCTAATCATTTTGTCAATCTCGGTTTTAGCAGGATCAGGCAAGTCGGCAGACTCAGTGGGAGTGGAGGTATCCGGACTTTCAGAATCATCTGAGTTTTTGGAGCTCTCCGAATCGTCTGCTATATTATCGTCTGCTATATCATAGATGATATCAGTGCTTTCTTCCCCGGCGACGCTTCCATCTTCACCCTTATCCCTTGCCTCTTGACTCTTGGTCCTTGCCTCTTGAATGATTTCTTCTTTTTCCATATTTCAGTATTTTTGTCGTTTACGGGTGCAAAATTACCCCTTTCAACGACCCTCAGCCCCTTATCCCACAAAAAACTTTAATTTTTTGATTGTTTTGGCGTGTTTTTTGTTGTATCTTTGTAGAGTTAGTTTAATTACAATGGAAAATAATAGCGCTAAGGTCATCGACGAGACCACCAACAGTGAATATAAATATGGCTTCACGTCTGATATTGACACCGATATTGTCCCACCCGGACTTTCGGAAGACGTGATCCGCTACATATCTGAGAAAAAAGGAGAACCGGATTGGCTCCTCGATTTCCGACTTAAAGCTTATCGGCATTGGCTTACGCTCAAGATGCCGACGTGGGCACATCTCGATATACCCGAAATCGACTATCAAGCCATCAGCTACTATGCTGCCCCGAAGAAAAAGGAACTCAAGAAAAGCCTCGATGAGGTGGATCCTGAACTAATCGACACTTTCAATAAACTCGGCATTTCACTTGAAGAGCAGAAACACCTTGCCGGCGTTGCCGTCGATGCCGTCATGGACTCTGTCAGCGTCAAGACCACTCATCGCGAAAAGCTCGCCGAACTCGGTGTCATCTTCTGCAGTTTCTCGGAGGCTGTAAAGGATTATCCCGATCTTGTAAGGAAATATCTTGGAAGCGTAGTAAGCTACCGCGACAATTTCTTCGCAGCTCTGAATTCAGCTGTTTTCTCCGACGGATCTTTCGTCTATATACCCAAAGGTGTACGTTGTCCGATGGAACTCTCCACATATTTCCGTATCAATGCCGCCGGAACCGGACAGTTCGAACGCACTCTGATTGTGGCTGACGACGATGCCTATGTTTCATATCTCGAAGGGTGCACTGCACCGATGCGTGATGAAAACCAACTGCATGCAGCTATTGTAGAAATCATTGTCGAAGAACGAGCTGAAGTGAAGTACTCAACGGTGCAGAACTGGTATGCAGGCGATAAAGACGGCAAAGGGGGCATCTACAATTTCGTGACAAAACGGGCTCTCTGCCGCGGACATCGTTCGAAAGTAAGTTGGACTCAGGTAGAGACTGGCTCCGCAATCACATGGAAATATCCATCTTGCATCCTAAAAGGCGACGAAAGTGTAGGTGAATTCTATTCAGTAGCCGTCACCAACAATCATCAGCAAGCCGACACCGGGACAAAGATGATTCATCTGGGTAAGAACTCCAAGTCTACGATCGTCAGCAAGGGTATTTCTGCAGGATATTCACAAAACAGCTACCGTGGAGGCGTAAAGGTAGCTGCAAAAGCCACCGGATGCCGCAACTTCACCCAGTGCGACTCTCTGCTCCTCGGCGACAAGTGTGGCGCCCACACTTTCCCTTATATCGACGTTGCCAACAACGCCTCGACCGTAGAACACGAAGCCACGACATCCAAAATCAACGAAGCTCAGCTTTTCTACTGCGAGCAGCGTGGCATACCGATGGAAGAAGCCGTAGCACTGATTGTCAACGGATACGCAAAAGAAGTAATGAACAAGCTACCTATGGAATTTGCCGTCGAAGCACAAAAACTCCTCCAGATCACCCTCGAAGGCTCCGTAGGCTAAACCTAACAATTAGACTTAGGCCTAATTTGACTAATTGGACTAATTGGACTAATTGGACTAATTGGACTAATTTGACTAATTAGAATAATCGGCCTAATTAGACTAATCCGACCAATTAGTCATTCGATAATTAAAACTGATTAAAGTGAACGAAAGAACAGTAATAATAGACCAGATTGACCCCCATACATTCTATGGAGTCAACAATAATAATATCAGTCTCATCCGCAATCTTTTCCCCAAGTTGCGCATTGCCGCACGCGGCAACGTCATCAAGGTGATAGGAGAGGAATCCGAGACCCTCGATTTCGAACAAAAGATACACGAAATCGAGGATTATGCCGTGAAATATAATAAGCTCACGGAAGACGTAATAATCGACATAATAAAAGGTGATGCCCCAAAAGCCATCAATGCTGAAGGTGTGATCATTTTCGGACAAAACGGCAAACCCATCTCCCCTCGCAACGCCAATCAGGCTAAGATGGTGAAGTCGTTTGCTGAAAACGACCTTACATTCGCATTAGGGCCTGCCGGCACGGGAAAGACTTATATCGCTATCGCACTTGCAGTGGCGGCTCTGAAAAATCGTCAATGCCGACGCATTCTCCTCTCCCGCCCGGCGGTGGAAGCCGGCGAAAAACTCGGGTTTCTACCCGGCGACATGAAGGATAAGATCGATCCATATCTACGTCCCCTCTATGATGCGCTCGAAGATATGATTCCTCAAGTGAAGCTTAAGGAATACATGGAGACCGACACTATACAGATCGCTCCACTCGCCTTCATGCGCGGACGCACTCTCAACGATGCCATAATAATCCTCGACGAGGCTCAGAACACTACCAAACATCAAATGAAGATGTTCCTTACTCGCCTCGGACACAATGCCAAGATGATAGTGACCGGCGACACGACACAGATCGACCTCCCACGCACTGTCCAGAGCGGTTTGATACAAGCTCTCCGCATACTGAGAGGCGTAAAAGGAATCGGCATAATAGAATACGAGAAAAAAGATATCGTGCGCCATCCCCTCGTGCAGCGCATCGTAGACGCCTACGAGAAACGCGAGAAAGAAGCCGACGAAGAAGCTGAGCTTCTTCAGAGTGAAGAGATGAAAGCCGAGAGTGAGAACAAAAATTGATTTTAAATCTTATAGGACTAATTAGCCTTATTAGCCTTATTAGCCTTATTAGCCTTATTAGACTTATTAGACTTATTAGACTTATTAGGCTTATTAGACTTATTAGGCTTATTAGACTAATTAGCCTTATAAATAAAACAAAGAAATGAAATGGTGGACCTACCCTGCAGAGGGTGATGACGGCAAGACGATCATCATCACCGGCAGAGACGAAATAGAAAAATGGCAAAAACCGGGTAAATTTCCGGTGCGTGTCACCGTAAGCTGGGACTATTCTCCTAAGCCCGACGGAATGCCTGCCGACGCTGACGCAGCCATTATGGAGCAGGCTACTGATGCCATGCTTGATGAATTTGGCAAAGATAAATGCGCCGTAATGACAGGTATATACACCGGTTGCGGACGTCGCGACTGGATATTTTATACCCATAGTCTCAACATCTTCGGCAAAGTCTTCAACCGGGCCCTCGCAGAAATACCGGAGATGCCATTGAAATTCGAAGCCGCTGACGATCCCGACTGGGAGGAATACCGCGAAATGCGCGAGGCCACCTACATCCCCGACGAAGAGTGAAGAGTCATATAATTAGTCCAATTAGTCTAATTAGTCTAATTAGTCTAATAAATCTAAAACGCAAATGAAAAGAGTATTGATAATAGGAGCCGGTGGTTTTCTCGGCTCGCATTTGCTTGAAAAAGCGGTCGCAATTCCTGATCTCGAAGTATATGCCGGGGTCAGGGAAAGCACGTCCGACAAGTGGTTTCCTAAATCGGGATTGACTCGTGTCAATTTCGATTTCGAGGACCCTGCTGATGTGGAGCGTGTACTCACCACGACACTACCTGAAGGAGAACGTTGGGACTGGATCATATATAATCTCGGCGCTACAAAATGCCTGCGCTACAAGGATTTTGACCATATCAACCATGACCTGCTTCGTACATTCGTAGAGGCTCTCGAACGCACCGGTATGATGCCAGAGAAATTCCTTTACATTAGTTCGCTGTCAGCAATGGGACCCGGTGATCCTCGATCATATACTCCTTTCAATGAGAGTATGATTCCACAGCCAAACACCCGCTATGGAGCTTCGAAGCTTAAGGCTGAGATGCTGCTGCAGATGCATTCAGTGCCTTACATCATTTTCCGCTGCACAGGTATCTATGGACCTCGCGACCACGATTATTTCCTTATGTTCGATGCCATGCGCAAGGGATTTGACTTCTCTGTCGGCTTCCGCAAGCAAATGCTGACATTCATATATGCGCCCGATCTTGCAGAAGCTGCTTTCTTGGCGCTCGAGAAAGCTCCGACGAAGGAAGTATACAATATCGCCGAACCTCGCGCCTACAGCCAAGCGGAATTCCGTAAGATTGTCGCTAAAAAACTTGAAAAGAAAGTAATTGTGCCTGTAAAGGTGCCTCTTTGGGGAACTAAGGCTGTCAGTTGGATATGCGAGAAGATTGGAGTGGTAAGAGGAAAACCTTCCACCCTCAACACTGACAAATACAACATAATGAAACAACGCAATTGGAGCGCTGATACTCGCAAGGCTAAAGAGACTTTCGGATTCAGCGCACAGACACCCTTAAGCCAAGGAGTGGATGAGAGCATTGACTGGTATAGAAAAGAAGGATGGATGAAATAATTGCAACCGGGCTGTTTGAAAGCGAGGCCTCCAGCTGGATCTACGTGATCCTGTTTGCTGTCTTCTTCCTGACTTGCATCAGGATGAGGGGCAACTTCAAGTTTTTAGGTTCTTTTTTCCGTGATCTCGTTGTAGTGAGAGAGCGTGAAAACCTATTCGACGTGACCGTGAAGGAAACTTCATTAATTTTCTTTGCGCTGCTCCTATCCGGATGTAGCTTAGGCGTTTTGCTGAGTCTTGCAGTGCCTCTTTATGGCGAAATAGTGCCAATCAAGTCAGAGATTCCCGATCATGGAATTGTCATCGCCGGAAATTTTCTCCCTGCTATCACTTGCATGCTTCTCGCTTGCGCCTACATTGGAGCAATGTGGGTATGCTATGCAGTAGTAGGGAAAGTATTCAGTGATGACCAACACACATGGCTTTGGGTGCGCGGATTCACGTCAGGCACCGGACTCGCGTCTGCCGTTTTCTTCCCTCTCGCCCTCCTCGCTCTGGCATATCCTCAATTCGCCCGTGAAATCGTTCTCGTAACCTTCGCTATGTTAATTTTAGTGAAATTACTCTTTATTGTTAAAGGTTTTCGCATTTTTTTCACTGAAAGTTCGCTCTGGGTCGTTTTTTTGTATTATCTTTGCAGTCTGGAAATAGTCCCCTTAATGATTACTTTCGACCTTGCCTGCTCATTGCTTGGCTAAAACAATGAAAAACAAGATGATAAAGAAGATATTGGTTTCTCAGCCTCAACCGGCATCGGGCAAAAGCCCATATTATGACATAGCGGAGAAGTTCGGAGTGGAAGTTGTATTCCGTTCTATGATAAAAGTCGAAGGCTTGACGATTAAAGAATTCCGTCAGGAAAAGATTAATCTTGCTGACTACACAGCCATCATATTGACTTCGCGCACAGCGGTAGACAATTATTTCCGTCTGTGCGAAGAGTCTCGTGTCAGTGTCCCCGACACCATGCGTTATGTCTGCACTACAGAGCAAGTGGCTCACTACCTCCAGAAATATATCGTATACCGCAAGCGCAAGATAGCATTCGGCACTACCGGAAAGCTCAACGACCCTCAGTTTGTGGCTGCCGTCAACAAGATCAAGAAAGAGAAGTTTCTCATGCCGGTCAGCGATGTCAACAAGGAAGACACCAGCGCAATCGAAGCTCTCGGCATCGACCTCACAAAGTCTGTGATGTTCCATACTTTGACCAACGATTTTACGCCTGACGAACCGTTTGACTATGATGTGCTCCTATTCTTCTCTCCTTCCGGTATCACATCATTGAAGAAGAATTTCCCGGACTTCGACCAATCTAAGAATGGGAAATATATCGGCACCTTCGGTCCGACGACTGCGAAAGCTGTTGAAGACGAAGGTCTTCGCCTCGACTTCAGCGCTCCCACCCCCGAAACTCCTTCTATGACCGCCGCTCTTGAGAAATTCCTTGAATCTAAGATGAAAGAGCAGTGACTACAAATTTACCCTATATCGGTCCCGACGGCCGAATACATCTGAGAGACACGGCTTTTGCAGATCTTATGCAAAAGCGTGTCTTCTCCGTTTTATTGATAGCCACTCCTTACGACGCTTTCATGATGGAAGAAGACGGCAGAGTGGAAGAACAAGTTTACATCGAATATGCCTCTCTCAACCTGAGCTCACCGCCGCGATTCACGATGGTGGCAAACTACGCTGAGGCATTCAATATGCTCGAATGCAAGCATTTCGACCTTATCATGGCGATGCCGGGAGTAGACGTGTCTGAGACCTTTACAGAAGCCAAGCGCATTAAGGAACTTTATCCCGACACTCCCTTCGTAGTGCTGACTCCATTCTCGAAAGAAGTGAGACGTCGTATCGCCAATGAAGACCTTTCAGGAGTAGACTATGTATTCTCTTGGCTCGGAAATGTCGACCTCATCCTTGCTATCATCAAGCTGATGGAAGACCGTATGAACGCCGAAATCGATATTCTTGATGTCGGAGTGCAGTGTATCCTCCTCGTCGAAGACTCTATTCGATTCTATAGTTCAATTCTCCCTCATCTCTTCAAACACCTTCTTAAGCAGTCGATGGAATTCTCCACCGAGGCGCTGAATGAGCACGAACGTATGCTTCGCATGCGTGGCCGTCCTAAGGTGCTTCTTGCCCGAGACTATGAAGAGGCTGTAAGCCTTTTCGACAGATACGGAAAGCACATGCTCGGCATCATCAGCGACGTGCGTTTCCCCCGAAATGGAGAGAAAGACCCTCATGCCGGACTCCGCTTTGCCGCATACGTGCATGAGCGCAATCCTTTTGTGCCAATCATACTCGAAAGCCAAGAGACATCCAACCGACGCCTTGCCGAAGCAATGCGCCTTACTTTCCTCGACAAGGACAGCAAGACTCTCCCTCTCGATTTGGGAAAGGCGGTCGACTACCTGTTTGGCTTTGGTGATTTCATCGTAAAGGACCCGCTCACCGGCAATGAACTGATGCGCTTCCATGAGCTGAAAGACCTTCAGATGTCGGTCAATAACATCCCCTCTGAAGCCCTTTTCCGCCACTGTGCCAACAATGATTTCTCTCGCTGGCTATATAGCCGTGCCATTTTCCCTATCGCAGAAGCTCTTAATGCCATTCGTTTTGAGAGCATGGATCAAGCCCCTCGCGTCAGGAAGATGATCACTGACTGCATCGTGGAATACCGACGGATGAAAAACCGTGGTGTCGTGGCTATTTTCCGCAAAGGACGTTTTGACCGATATAGTAACTTTGCGCGCATCGGGCAAGGATCGCTCGGCGGCAAAGGACGTGGACTTGCTTTCATCGACCAGATTATCAAGCGAAACCCCGCCTTCGACAATCTTAATGGAATATCAATCAGCATTCCTCGCACTGTAGTGCTTTGCACAGACATCTTTGATGAGTTCATGGAGACCAACAATCTCTATCCTGTAGCCCTCAGCGATGCCCCGGATGAAGAGATTTTGAAGGCATTCCTTTCTGCAAAACTTCCGAAGAGCCTGAAGGAAGACTTTGAATACCTTTACGACGTGGTAGACCGTCCGTTGGCAGTCAGAAGCAGTTCTCTTTTAGAAGACTCTCACTATCAACCCTTTGCCGGAATATACTCCACTTACATGATTCCTCATCTCAACGATAAGGCAAAGATGATAGCCCAGCTCTGCAATGCAGTGAAGGGTGTATATGCATCTGTCTTTTTCGCTGACTCCAAGCTATACATGAACGCTACAAGCAATGTCATAGACCAGGAGAAGATGGCTGTAATACTCCAGGAGGTGGTAGGTGAAGACCATGACGGGCTTTACTATCCATCTTTCTCCGGCGTAGGGCGTTCGCTCAATTACTACCCGATCGGAGATGAACAAGCGGAAGATGGCGTCGTAGAGATAGCTGCAGGTCTCGGCAAATATATTGTGGATGGGGGTCTCGCACTGCGTTTCTCTCCAAAGCACCCGGGCAAAGTATTGCAGACTTCTACAGTGCAACTTGCCCTACGCGACACACAGAAGCACATATATGCCCTGGAACAGGCAGAAGCAACCGACTTTAAGACCGACGACTCCTTCAACCTCAAGAAAATCACTGTGGCTGAAGCTTTCAAGACGGGAGCATTGAAATATCTTGTATCGACTTTCGATCTCAACGACTATATGATCCGCGACAGCGAGTTCGGAACGGGTAGAAAACTCATTACATTTGCCAACGTATTGAAGCAAGGTGTATATCCTCTGGCTGAGGCCGCTGAGCTTATGCTTGCTACCGGACAGTATGAGATGGGACGCCCGGTGGAAATAGAATTTGCCGGAATAATTTCAAAGGATGCTGCAAAAAGCGACCGTAAGGGTACTCTTTATTGGCTGCAGATGCGCCCGATTGTAGACCGCAAGGAGATGCTTGATGATTCGCTGCTCGATGTGCCTGATGATCAGCTCATCGTGAAGAGTGACTCTGCTCTGGGGCATGGACTGATGGACAATGTCAAGACAGTAGTCTATGTGCGCAGCGAAGGCTTTGATGCCGCCGGCAATGTAGAACTTGCACAGGAGGTGGACGCAGTCAATAAAATGATGGTGGATGCCGGAAAACCGTATGTGCTCATCGGCCCGGGGCGCTGGGGATCAAGTGATTCCGCGCTCGGAATTCCCGTCCGCTGGCCTCAGATTGCCGGAGCTCGAGTCATTGTTGAATATGCAATGCGAGGCTACCGCATAGAGCCATCTCAAGGCACTCACTTCTTCCAGAATCTCACCTCATTCGGTGTTGGTTATTTCACCGTAGACCCGGCTGCTGACAATGGCTTCTTCAATGAAGACTTCCTCAATGCGATGCCGGCTACCTACGAGAAAGGAAATCTCCGCGTGGTCGACTTCGACTCCCCCCTCCCCATTGCCATCAACGGACGCAAAGGAAAAGGAATAGTCTGCAAACCCTCGGAATAAATTGATTATAAAAATTATAAGCCTTATAAGAATTATTAGACCAATTAGACTAATTAGACCAATTTGACCAATTTGACTAATTTGACTAATTTGACTAATTTGACTAATTTGACCAATTTGACTAATTAGACCAATTTGACCAATTAGACTAATTTGACCAATTTGACTAATTTGACCAATTAGACCAATTAGACTAATTTGACTTAAACATAATGGCAACACTTAAAGCTTTCATGCTCCCTGACTGTATCGAAGCAGGCTGCGACGAAGCAGGTCGCGGCTGCCTTGCCGGTCCCGTCAGCTGCGCCGCCGTCATTCTCCCACCCGATTTCCACAATGATCTCCTCAACGATTCCAAGCAACTCTCTGCCAAGCAACGTGAGCGCCTGCGCCCTATCATAGAGCGTGAAGCTCTCGCATGGGCTGTCGTGATGGTAGATCCGGAAGAAATCGACCGCATCAACATCCTCAACGCCTCCATCACCGGTATGCAGCGGGCTCTCGATGCTCTCGAAATCCTCCCGCAACACGTGATCGTAGACGGCAATCGCTTCCGGCCATGGCGAGACGTGCCTTACGATACCGTCGTAAAAGGGGACGCTACATATATGAGCATTGCCGCCGCCTCTATCCTCGCCAAGACCCACCGCGACGAGCTGATGACGAGACTCGCAATCGAACACCCCGGCTACGGCTGGGAGCGCAACATGGGCTATCCCACCAAAGAGCACCTCACAGCCCTCGACACTCTCGGCTTGACCCCTCACCACCGCCGCTCCTTCGGTCCATGCCAGCCCCGCCTCTTTTAATTCCACTATATGACCAATTAGCCCTATTAGACTAATTAGACTAATTAGCCCTCTCACAAAAAAGCACCCACGGCAATAAAATTTGCCCATTTCCAAGAAAATTATTATTTTTGCAGAAAATTATTTTCTTCAAAAATAATTTTCTGAATTTTCTTGAAATTCAACGCTCATGATAACGAAAAAATACAATCTCATCAACAACATAGGTGGTTGGTTCGTGTTCCTCGTAGCACTCATCACCTATTGGCTCACATTAGAGCCTACCGCATCCTACTGGGACTGCGGTGAATTCATAATCCAGGCTGACAAACTCGAAGTGGGACACCCACCGGGCAACCCTATTTTCATGCTCGTAGGCAGATTCTTCGTTAACTTTGCCCCGGATCCAACCTACATACCGTTGATGGTCAATGCCATGAGCGGACTGCTCTCTGCACTCACAATCTTGCTCCTATTCTGGACAATATCCCATCTCGTGCGTCGTCTCATTGTAGCCGACAACTTCGATGGAGAACTCCCCCTCTACAAATACGTAGTGATAATGGGATCGGCACTCGTAGGCTCATTAGCCTACACATGGAGCGATACTTTCTGGTTCTCTGCTGTGGAAGGTGAGGTATACGCATTCTCGTCTTTCTGTACCGCACTCGTATTCTGGCTCATCCTCAAGTGGGAAAACCGGGCAGACCAGCCACACGCCGACCGCTACCTTGTCTTGATAGCCTACATCATAGGCGTCAGCGTAGCTGTACACTTGCTCAACCTTCTCTGTATCCCGGCAATTGTGCTCGTTTTCTGCTACAGAAAATGGAACGATATGAACCTCAAGAAGTCGCTGGCAGCTTTGCTCGTATCATTCGTCATCATCTTCTTTGTGCTCTATGGTCTCGTACCGGGCTTCATAAAGGTGGCGCAGCAATTCGAACTCTTCTTCGTCAACACTTGCGGAATGAGTTTCAACAGCGGTGCTCTCATATATGCAGTCGCAGTTGTTGCAATATTCGTCTGGGCTCTATATGAACTCATCCGTCAGAAAAGCGCCAACATGATAAGGGTCTCTTTCCTTGCTGCAGTTGCCATCTCCGGCATCCTTTGGATTGGAAACGGCATAGCTCTTGGAATCATCCTATTCATCCTACTCGCTGCCGTACTCTGGACATATTTCCGTCATTCTGTTCCGGTGCGTGTACTCCGTCTGCTCACTTGGAGCATGGCAATGATATTCGTGGGCTACAGCAGCTACGCGCTTATCCTAATCCGCTCCACTGCTGACACCCCGATGAACCAGAACTCTCCCGACAACGTGTTTGACCTTGCCACCTACCTCAACCGCGAGCAATATGGCGAGAATCCACTTATATATGGAGAGACTCTATATTCTCAGGTGCAAAAACAGCAAGTCGGACTTTATACAGACACTCTCGGTCACACGCAAGACGGATATCCAGTCACCTTGACCACACCACAATACAACTCTGTGATCAATCCTGGCAAACCTCTCTACGTAAAGGGAGTGAAAGATGCCCAGACCAAGTCGGAATATGGATTCCTTTCAGATTCTGAAATAGCTAAGAACACCCGTCTGGCAGAAACCCGCAAGGACTACTACGTACTGAAAGACTACAAGTCAGAGCCGGTCTATAATCCTGAACTAAACATGCTCTTCCCTCGCATCTATAGCCGCCAGCACGAGAGTATGTACAAGCAATGGGTCAACCTTGACACGACAAGCTCTAACCTCGTGGAAATACACGCTATCGACCAGGAGGGACACAAGATTCCTGAACTTGACACCAACCGCGAACCGCAATATAATGAAGTGACAGGAAGAGTATCCTATCTGCCGAAATATATCTACAAACCATCTTTCGCCCAGAACTTGGCTTACTTCTTCAACTATCAGCTCAACCACATGTATATGCGCTATTTCATGTGGAACTTTGCCGGACGCCAAAACGATATCAATAACCAAAGCGGCGAACTCGATGCCGGCAACTGGATTTCAGGAATCCCATTCATCGACAATGCTCGCCTTGGCGACCAGAGCCTGCTTCCCGACGACCTCGGAAAGAACAACCCCGGGCACAATGTCTTCTATATGCTTCCCCTACTGCTTGGGCTGCTCGGTCTTTGCTGGCAGTCGTTTGAAGGACGCCGTGGCATCGAGCAATTCTGGGTGATTTTCTTCCTCTTCTTCATGACAGGCATTGCCATTGTGCTCTACCTCAATCAGGTGCCCAATCAGCCACGCGAGCGTGACTATGCATTCGCCGGAAGCTTCTACGCCTTCGCCATCTGGATCGGTATGGGTGTGGCTGCTCTCTGGAAAATCCTTTGCTACTTCACTGAGAAGAAGCCCAAATCAGAGAAATCAGAGATTTCCGATCGCTCCGAGAGCTCCGATTCTTCCGATCGCTCCGACAACGCCCAACGTAAAACGTCCGACGTAAAACGTACAACCGCCTGGATCGCGGCTATTCTCTCACTCATAGTTCCAATCCAGATGGTCAGCCAAACTTGGGACGATCATGACCGCTCCGGACGCTATGCAATGCGTGACTTTGCCATCAACTATCTCAATAGCCTTGAGCCTAACGCGATCGTATTTTGCAACGGTGACAACGACACATTCCCTCTCTGGTATGTCCAGGAAGTGGAAGGCATGCGCCCGGATGTCAAGATTATCAATCTCAGCTATCTAAATTCCGATTGGTATGCCAACCAGCAGCGTATGCAGAGCTATGATGCTCAGGCTGTCAACTTTACAGCCCAACCTAAAGACTACGCATACGGCAAACTCGACGTGACTCTACCGGGACGCAGCGGAGCTGCAGACTTGCTTACTTCGCTGAAGGCTCTCTATGCCGGACAGTATGATGCTCGCTACGGCTATCCGATGCTCAGCGCCTCTACTCTTACCATTCCTGTCGACAAGCAGAAAGTACTTGAGCGTGGACTCGTTGCGCCCGAAGATTCAGCTCTCATCGAAGACCATATCGTAATAGACCTTTCTCAAGCTTCTGCAGTAAATGCCAAAGGATACGTCGGCCTTGGAGAGATCCTGATGCTTGACATTATCGCCACTAATGCTGCCAACGGCTGGGAACGCCCGATATACTGGGCTTCTACCGTAGGTCCGGACTATCATCTCGGTCTTACTCCCTACGTGCGTAGCACCGGTATGACCCATCAGCTTACCCCGACTATACAAGCCGATATGGCGCCACGCACCGACAGAGCTTACAATGTAGTGAAAAACTATCTCTGGGGTGGGGCTGATACGGCATCTGACCAAAACAAGATCTACTACGACGAGACTGCACGCCGTATGCTCGTGTCTACTCGCTCTTCAATGATCGACGTTGCAAGCCAGCTCTTGAATGAAGGGGATATGGCGCGTGCCACCGGAGACTCTGCTAAGGCTAAGCAGAAATATCTGCAGGCTGCCGAAATCACCGACCTTATGGAGAAAAAACTCAGCGATAAGGCTGCTCCTTACTCAATGTCGACTGCCCTGACCCTCGCCCAACTCAATTGCGAACTTGGGGGCGCCGATGTGCTCGCCGACAAAGCAAGACTCGAAAAAGGGCGCAAGCAGTTGCTTGGTCTTATCGATAAATATGGTCAAAACGTTCAGTACAACAACGCTATGCGCTACAGTTTCGGGAATCCTTCGATGACGTATGAAAACCAACTCATACCTTATCAGTACTACAGATTCATCGAACTATACCGCAAGTATGAAAGTCAGGACGGAGGCTTCGCTACAATCGTTAAGCCGACAGAAGCTGAAGGTAGCCTCAACAGCAATTCTTCCGACATCGACTCTATTCTTAAGAAATATGGGCTCAATGAGGATCAACTCAGACATGACTATGAGAATTACTTGAGGATGCGCAGTGGGCAGCCTGCTCATTCCGACGACGGGATTACCCTTGAAAAGTTTGAGACTGAATTAATCAAATACTGCGAAGTTGCCAACGAGATGGCATCTCTCTCTCCCGAAGAGTATGCAAAACGCTCTGATGATGAGAAGCAGATCGACTCTGCGCTTTACACTGTGATTGAAGTATACCTCGAAAGCGGTGGTAAGGAGGAGAATCTTCAGAAATATGAGCAATATAACAAACTCGACAAAGCGCGTGCTAAGCGCCTTAGCGATATGAGTCAAGGCTTATAATGTTGCTCCCACAAGAAAGAATACCTTGGATTTTACGGTTTTCCGCGTTCAGGCGAGATGTAATATTTCGCCTCAACGACGGGAAACCGTCTGTTTATCTTACTTTCGATGACGGTCCCATTCCGGAATCAACTCCCTGGCTTCTGAAAACCCTTGAAGAATACGATGCCAAAGCCACTTTCTTTATGGTAGCCGACAATGCCCGTCGCTACCCTGACCTCCACAAAGCTGTCTTGGATGCCGGACACGCCGTAGGCAACCACACATTCCACCACAAGCCACCTTTCCGGCAAAGATTAAAAGAATTGATGGGCGATGTTGTCCTCGCCGACGACGTGTTGCATTCCCGGCTTTTCCGACCTCCTCACGGTCTAATTTTGCCAAGCCAACAAAAAGCTCTCTCAGAAGCGGGTTACGATATCGTGATGTTTGACCTGAATACTCTCGACTACCGCTCAGACCGTACTCCTCAGCAAATCATCGACTCCGTCACTCGCAACGCCCGCCCAGGCTGCATCATCAACTTCCACGACTCTCTAAAGAGCATCGACAAGCTGAAGGTTGCACTCCCCATCATTCTATCCTTCCTTAAATCCCGAGGCTACTCCCTGCTCTCTATCCCTTCAACAAAATAATTATTCGGCTACTTATTCTTTCGCTTGCTAAAATCAATTTATTTTATTAATTTTGCATCAAACAAACACTATATCCTATGAAAATATCGCATCTATTCCGTTTTGCAGCTTTACTGCTAATTTTTACTTGCTTCAGCAACTCAGCTATTGCTGATGTAATCCAGCAGAAAGACACCGTCACTGGTATCGTCATCGACAAAAAAAAGCAACCGCTCCCGGGTGCTAAGGTTGAGATTGTAGGGCAGTCATATTCCGCTTTCACCGATCTCGACGGCAGATTCAACATAAAATGCGATCCAGGGGCAAAGAAAGTACTCGTCACATACCCCAAACTAAGAGCTGCAAAGAAGAAAATCAAACCCGATATGACCGTTCAGATCGGACGCAGTTGGAAACAAAATCCGGAGCATTTCCAATGGTTTGTAGGCGCTAATATAGGTATAGGTTTAACCGAAACATATACTTCCAGCGACAATTTTTACTATAATGATTATGAAGATGATTTTGTATCCCCTACAATATCCGTAATGGCTGGTAGAGTCAGGGAAGTGGGATGGTATGTCAAAGCATTTGTCAATCCTTCAGTAAGGATGATAGATCCTGACTGGTCTGACTTTCCTGACAATAAATGTTCTAATTTTGGCGCAATTCTTGGAGGAATGTTAAGACTCGGTTGTCCGTTGCATCTATATCTTGGAGGTGGATTCGTACGTACCAATTTTTCAAACTTAAATAAGGTCCAATACAATTATTCCAACTATGGATGGCAGATTGATATAGGACTTCTTTTCAGAATTAAAGATAATTTCGGAATAAATTGGAGTATGAATTTAGGAGGTGATACTAAACACGATGCGTATATGTACGGTTCTTTCTCCAATTTAGGTGTCTGCTACTTTTTCGACAAATAAGCAACCCCCAAACCCCACAACCC
>JAIDTL010000170.1 GCA_029060725.1 Muribaculaceae bacterium
CCCCCACAACTCCACAACCCCACAACTCCACAACCTCACAACTCCACAACCCAAAACAAAATACCCCTCAAAGATTTGGCAGAATGGAGGATTTTTTGTAATTTTGCAGAGTCTTTTGACGAAAGGGTGTTTCACTCAGGGGAGAGAGTCCCCGAGACATTCCTTTTAAAGAAAGGCAACAAATTATTATTTAACATTTAAACTCTCAACACAATGCATCTTTCAACTGAAGAAAAGCAGGCTATCTTCGAGAAGTATGGCCAGGGCAAAAACGACACAGGCAGCCCCGAAAGCCAGATCGCACTCTTCTCAATCCGTATCAAACACCTCACTGAGCACCTTAAGAACAACCACAAAGACCACGCAACTGCTCGTGCACTTAAGGCTCTCGTAGGTCAGCGCCGTAGCCTTCTCGACTACCTGACCCGCAAGGATATCAACCGCTATCGTGCTATCATCGCAAAGAAGGAACTCGGTATCCGTCGCTAATCAGAAGAATAGCAAGAATTATAAAATCCAATTCCATCTTTTTGGAATTGGATTTTTTAGTAATTGAATTTTTATTTTAATTATGGAAAAGATCAGGGCTTTTCTTGACAAGTTGCCACCATGGACATTGTCGGTGGTCTGTTTTCTGGCTATCTGTTGGCTGACGCTTGCACCTCAACCGCTGCCCGACAACGACATTCCTCTATTCCCCGGAGCTGACAAGATAGCCCATGGGATAATGTTCGGCGGATTCACCCTTTGCATCATCATCGACGGGCTGCGAAGGAAAGGATGGCCCACGTTTCCCGAAAATATCTGGATTTTATTTTATTCTCCTGATATTCCGAGCGCCGTGGGTATCATCACTGAATTTCTTCAAGGAGAGATGCATGCCGGACGCACATTTGAACTATGGGATATGGTGGCAGACATCACAGGGGCATTCCTTGTAGCTGCAGCCTTTGTTATAATCGAATATCTACAGCAGAAAAAACACACAAACTGACGGCTATCATATCCCACAGACAAGGGTGTAGATAAGTTTTTTATTAAAATTCGCAAATTATTGTTGTTTGCATTCGCAAATTTCAAATAATTTGTGTAATTTTACATCCGAATTACTACAACACCTATGTCAGAGCCAACATATCATATACCGGCGCTGTTGCCGCAGACCATCGAATGCCTTGATATTAAACCAGATGGCATCTACGTTGACGCCACTTTTGGCGGTGGCGGTCACTCTCGTGCCATTCTGGAGCGGCTTGGTCCTAACGGGCGGCTCCTTGGCTTTGACCAGGATGAGGATGCAATCGCAAATGCTCCTGCCGACCCTCGCTTCACATTTGTCAGAAGTAATTTCCGCTTCATGCGCAACTTCCTTCGATACTACGGCATAGACCGAGTAGACGGAATCCTTGCTGACCTCGGCGTCTCATTCCATCATTTCGATGAGGCTCAACGTGGGTTCTCTTTCCGCGCTGATGCCCCTCTCGACATGAGGATGAACCAAAAGGCATCCAAGACAGCCGCCCAACTCCTTGAAGATTTCGACGTCCAAGACATCATATCTCTTTTCCGCACATACGCCGACCTAAAAGACCCGGCAAAAGCAGCCAAAGCAATCATAGCCGCAAGAGACAAGGCTCCGATACAGACCACTTTTGAGCTTGCCGAAGCGGTGCGTCCGGGATTGAATCCTAAAGGAGAGAAGAAAGAGATGGCTCAAGTGTTCCAAGCACTGCGTATAGCAGTCAATTCCGAAATGGATGCATTGACGACACTGCTCTCGACGGCTCCTTATTTATTGCATGAAGGGGGAAGGGCTGTGATACTTACCTACCACTCAGTTGAAGACCGACTGGTGAAAAACTTCTTCCGATCAGGCAATGCAGAAGGAAAGATAGAAAAAGACTTCTTTGGGAAAGTGATATGCGAATGGAAGCCAATCACACGGTCGCCTATCACCGCCGACGCAGAAGAAATCGAAAGAAATCCACGTAGCCGAAGCGCAAAGCTCCGTGCCGCTGAGCTTCTCAATGATAGATGATAAATAACAACAATACAATATCAATCATGATAAATCAAGATCAATCATGATAAATCAAGCTAAATCATGACAAATCATGACAAATCATGACAAATCAAGATTAATCAAAATATAAAATATACATCAACAGTCAACACAAAATACATATAATAGGATGGGAACGAGCAGTAAGAAAAAGGGAACTGTGAAAGAACGGAAGAAGAATAAATTCACATCTTCTGTCTCAAACACTGTCAAGCACAATACCGACACGCTGCGTTCGGGGCGTGCTATTTCACTTGAATTTTTCCAGCGTAACGCTTGGCTTATCATAGCCATCATCACGGTGCTTATCGGCGTGATGGGTCTGCGCTACCGCACAAAGACACGAATGTCTGAAATAAAACAACTCAATAAGGAACTCCAGCGCGCTGAGAGCGACAAGCTTCACGAAAAGGCGTGGTATATGACCCTCATACGTGAAACCGAGTTGACCCGGCTTACGACAGAAAAGCATTTGGGACTCTGCTACCAAGAGGAGCCCCCTATCGAGATCGAATGTGAAGCTCTTAATGTAACTCACCATCAATAACTACACGACATGGCATCAGCAAAGAAAGGCAATAAAAGACGCATCTTTAATCGCTATGGAGTGATCACAAGTTTCTTCCTCCTGATGGCGATTGGCATTATATGGAATATGTTCCGCACCACTGTGGTTGAGGCGGCAGCATGGAACGAACGGGCAGAAAAGCAACTGTCGAAGATCGACACCATTGCTCCCGAAAGAGGGAGTATCTTGGCAGCCAATGGAAATATCTTGGCTTGCAATGTCAAAGTGTGCGACATAAAGATAGATATGCGCCACAATAAAATCAAAGCAATGCCCAAGCCAAAACTGATCGCGAAACTCGATTCATTGGCAGACACTCTTGATAAGAAATATCCTCGGTTCGACCCCCAAAAGGCTGACGCTGCCACAAGAAAAGCCAAGTCTTGGCGAGTAAGGTTTATGGAAGAGGTGGAGAAAGACCCCGATAAACGCACCCGCTCACTCACCATAGCACGTCATCGCCCCCTTGAAGAGTTTGACTCTGCTCGCAAATTAGTTTTTATTCGCGACTTCAAGGGCGCCGGCTTCCGTTGCCCATTATATAAAGAGGAGCACCCGAGGCGTATCTACCCTTACGGAAAGATGGCAAATAGAAGTATCGGACGCGTACACGAAGTCGTGACTGAGAAGACTCGCCACAAAGGAGAAATCCACGGCTATTCGGGTCTTGAAAAAGACCTTGACTCCTTATTATACGGCAAACCGGGATATGCTAAGCAAGTGCCATTGACTAAGGGTTACGGCAACTGGATCACGACTCCTCCAACACCGGGCTACGACTTACTGACCACAATCGACATCGACCTTCAGGATATAGTAGAGGAAAGCCTACAAAATATATGCTCCGAGACCAACTGCGAATGGGGCACAGCAATCCTCATGGAGGTTGAGACAGGAGAAATCAAGGCTCTCTCAAGCATAGAGAGGATGGACGACGGCTCCTACGGCGAAGCCCTCAACCGTGCCGTTCTTCCTTACGAACCGGGCTCCGTCATAAAGCCCATCTCTATGATGATAGCTTTTGAGGATGGCCTCGTCAGCAGTGTCAACCAGACAGTAGACTGCTCCCCTTTCCAACGCACAAGCGACCCTCATGCTCCTACTATAAAGAATATGAAGCAAGTGATTGAGATGTCGAGCAATACCGGCATAGCTCGCATCATATTCAAAGGATACGCAAACGACCCTGCCAAGTATCACGACCGACTGGCTTCTATTGGATTCTTTGATAAAATCAACAGCGGTATCGCCGGCGAACAGCTGCCGCAAGTGCGTCGTCTGGAACCCACGAATAGCAAAGGGCTGCCAATTACTTTGACCTCTCGCCATCTCGACCTTGCTCGCCAAGCCTACGGCTACAACACTATGATCCCGCCTCTATATACATTGGCATACTATAATGCAATCGCCAACCACGGTCGCCTTGTACGCCCTCACCTCGTGCGCGCATTACGCTCTGAGAAAGGAGATTCCATAATCCCCATAAGCTATATCCGCGATCGTATATGTTCACCGGAGACTGCAGAGAAAGTGAAGCAATGTATCCATGAAGTGGTATGGGGCGAACACGGCACTGCTCGCCTCGTACGCGACGACCGCGTCAAGATTGTAGGAAAGACCGGCACAGCCTTCCCTGTGGAGAAAGGACAATACAATGCCGCAAAACGCCGTTTCGCGTTTGCAGGCTTCTTCCCCTACGAAGTGCCAAAATATAGTTGCATGGTCCTCGTGCAAGGAGCGGCAGGACTCAGTGCCAACCGCACGTCTGGCCAGGTGATGAAGCAAATTGCCCTCAAGATGCACGCAAGGGGTATGCTCTCAGGCACACCAAAGCTTCCTCGAAACAATTCCGGGGAAAAGCCAACGGTAGCAGCCAGCTTCGGCAATGATTCGGAAAAGATAGCCAACGCGCTTGGACATCCTATAAAGAAAGTGACTCCTAAGAAGGATTATCCATCAGCGAAAGTCCCGGATGTCACAGGCTACGACCTACGCTCCGCTATCAATCTTTTGGAAAGCCGAGGGCTTAATGTAGCTGTGAAAGGGGCTGGAAGAGTGACTCGCCAGTCGATACCGGCAGGATCAAAAGCCGTCAGAGGACAAAAGATAGTCATTACATTAGCTATATAGCAAAATGCTGATTCTCTAAAAAAATAAAAATTTGAAGACATAACACATGACAACAAAATTATCAACATTGCTAAGTGATATCAAGCCTCTCGAAATAGTGGGAGACATTGATAAAAATATAGTGGCGCTGGAAAGTGATTCGCGAAAAGTGCAGAAAGAAGGTATGTTTGTAGCTGTTCGCGGTGTCACTACAGATGGACATAAATATATCCCGGTGGTGGCTTCCGCGCATGTTGGAGCCATAGTATGCGAGACAATGCCTACTCAATTTGAGCCCGGCATCACCTATATTAGAGTTGAAGATTCTTCCGATGCTTTAGGACGACTCGCTTCTGCATGGTTCGGTCATCCATCTCAAGAATTGAAGCTTGTGGGTGTCACCGGCACCAATGGCAAGACCACAACAGCTACACTCCTCTATGAGATGGCTCGCCTTGAAGGTTTTGAAGCCGGTCTTATCTCTACCGTATGCAACTATGTAGGCACTCGCGCCATACCTACTACACACACTACTCCGGATCCTATCACACTCAATAGCCTGCTTGCTGAAATGGTGGAGGCCGGATGCGAATATGCCTTTATGGAGGTGTCGAGCCACGCTGCCCAACAGAAACGAATCGCAGGTCTGCATTTTGCCGGTGGCATTTTCTCCAATCTTACACGCGACCACCTCGACTATCACGGTTCGGTAGAAAACTATATGAACGCCAAGAAAGCATTCTTCGACATGCTTCCATCCTCTGCGTTCGCTCTTGTCAACATCGACGACAAGGCTGGTCGCTACATGATACAAAACACAAAGGCAAAGACATATACCTACTCTCTAAGAAGCGACGCTGATTTCAAGGGTCGTGTAGTAGAGAGCAGACTCGACGGAACACTCCTTTCACTCAATGGGAATGAGGTAGAGGTGCAATTTACCGGTAGGTTTAATGCGTATAACCTGACTGCCGTCTACGGCGCATCTGTCCTTTCCGGTCTCCCCAAAGAAGATATCCTGATCAATATGAGCAGACTCGTTCCTGTAGCAGGCCGCTTCCAGACTTTCAGAGGCCCGGATGGTGTCACCGCAATCGTAGACTACGCACACACACCGGATGCTCTCGTAAATGTACTCGACACTATTAGAGACGTGCTTGGCAGCGACGGATATATCTGCACAGTAGTAGGAGCCGGTGGCAACCGCGACCATGGCAAGCGGCCAATGATGGCTCAAGAAGCCGCATGCCGCTCTGATAGGCTTATCCTTACATCCGACAATCCACGCGATGAAGAGCCCGAAGAGATCATAGCAATGATGAAGACCGGCTTGAGCGCTGAGGAACTCCGACGCACTCTCTGCATCACCGACCGTAGGGAAGCCATTCGGACAGCTCTTTCTACATGCCCTGCCGGTGGTGTCGTGCTTATTGCCGGGAAGGGACACGAACCTTATCAAGAGATAAAAGGAGTGCGCCACCATTTCGACGACAGAGAAGAAGTCCAAGCTTTTTTTAATGCTTAATGGTGAATGTTGGAGCTATAATTTTTGTTGAGATAGAAAATATAACTAAGAAGAAATGTTTTACGCCATTTTCGATTACCTACAGAACTCCGATTCATTTGACTTCCCCGGACGCCATCTGATGACATATATTTCCTTTCGGTCGGGACTTACATTTACTCTCGCCCTTTTGATTGCCCTCGTGTTTGGCCGCCGCATCATCGACCGCCTGCAGAGAATGCAAGTGGGAGAAGTGGTGCGCAATCTCGGACTGGAAGGACAGATGAAAAAGACCGGTACCCCCACCATGGGTGGTATCATCATCATTGTAGCCATCATGGTGCCTTGCCTATTGGTAGGAAATCTCTCCAACATATATATGCAACTGATGCTTATAGCTACTTTATGGACGGGTGCCATAGGATTTCTTGACGATTACCGCAAGATCAAATACCACAATAAAGATGGTCTTCAGGGAAAATATAAGATCATAGGTCAGGTAGGTCTCGGACTTATCGTCGGACTTGCAATGTGGCTCTCACCTGATATAAAGATGAGCAATATTCCTCTGACTACTGAAAAGGAAGCCGCAACAGAATTGATTCAGGCCTCTATGATCACCTCCTCCACACATGACGGACCAACTGTAGTGATGGCATCAAGCAGCTACGACATCAATGACAACGAAAGGACCATGCATCCGGTGAAGGTCTATAAGACGCCTGAGACTACAATTCCATTTGTGAAAAACAACAACTTCAACTATCAGTGGCTGACATCCTGGATTCCAAACGAAAATGCAGCCCATACCGCCGGATGGATAATTTTTGTAATAGTCGTCATAGTGGCGGTGACTGCTGTCAGCAACGGCGCTAACCTAACGGATGGATTAGACGGATTATGCGCCGGAACATCTGCTATAATCGGAGTGGCTCTCGCTATAATGGCATATTTGGGTGGCAATGTGATATATTCCGGATATCTTGACATAATGTACATACCGGGATCTGAAGAGCTTGTGGTCTACGCAGCCGCATTCATCGGTGCTCTCGTAGGCTTCCTATGGTACAATGCATTCCCTGCACAAGTATTCATGGGCGATACCGGTTCGCTAATGCTCGGTGGTATCCTTGCAGTCTTCGCCATCCTCATCCGCAAGGAACTTCTTATTCCTCTTCTCTGCCTCATATTCTTCATCGAAGACCTGTCCGTAGTCTTGCAAGTAGGATATTTCAAGATGACAAAACGGAAATATGGTCAAGGCAGACGCATCTTCAAGATGACTCCTCTCCATCATCATTTCCAAAAAGCCGGAGATGCCAACATTCAGAGCCTTATTAACTTCCCTAAGCAGCCTATACCGGAGTCAAAGATCGTGGTTCGATTCTGGATCATCGGTATCCTCCTTGCTGCCCTGACTTTCGTGACGCTTAAAATCAGGTAAAAGCCACGGACTCTCAAAGGGGGAGATTAAGGGCAATAACAAAAGATTTAGAATTTACATATAAGATATGAAGAATCAAAAAGATTTTGAAGGAAAGACACTCATAGTGCTTGGTGCCGGAGAAAGTGGCGTTGGAGCTGCAGTGCTTGGGGAGTCCCTGGGCATGAAAGTTTTCGTCAGCGACAATGGTCCCATTTCCGATAAATATCGTGCCATAATGCTCAGAAGAGGTATCCTCTTCGAGGAAAATGGACATTCTCGCAAAAGAGTGCTTGGTGCCGATTATATAGTGAAAAGTCCCGGTATTCCACCTACAGCCCCTTTGGTGAAGGAAGCTGAGGAAGCCGGAATACCGATACTCTCCGAAATAGAATTCGCCGGTTGGTTTACGGATGCAAAGATGGTCTGCATCACCGGATCCAATGGTAAGACTACTACCACAATGCTGACCTACCATATACTGACCAAGGCGGGACTGAATGTCGGTCTTGCCGGCAACGTCGGGAAAAGCCTCGCTCTCCAAGTGGCAGAAGAGCCTCACGATGTCTATGTTATCGAGCTTTCAAGTTTCCAACTTGAGAACATGTATGAGTTCAAAGCAAATATTGCAGTCATACTCAACATAACGCCCGACCACATGGACCGCTATGACCACAAGATGGAAAACTATACAAAGGCGAAATTCCGCATAGCACGCAATCAGCAAGCCGACGACTACTTTGTCTATTGGTTAGGCGATCCAATTGTGACCGAACAAGTGAAAGCTCTTCAGACTGAAGCAAGACTGATGCCTTTTTCCGACACATACGAGGAGGAATCCGTAGCTTGGGAAGACGAAAATGGAATTGTACATTTCGACATACCCGGCGAAAATTGGGACATCCCACGAGACAGAATCTCCCTGCCGGGACGCCATAACCTCTACAACTCCATGGCTGCCGGAATCTCCGCAAGCCTTCTTTCTATCAAGTCAAATACAATTAAGGAGGCTCTCGGCGACTTTGAGGCTGTGGAACACAGACTTGAATTCGTGCGCGATCTCGATGGAGTGCATTGGATCAACGACTCTAAAGCCACCAACGTCAACTCCACCTGGTATGCACTCGACAGCATGCGCACACCGGTGGTGCTCATACTCGGAGGGAAAGACAAGGGCAATGACTACAGCGAGATTCTTCCACTTGTCAAGGAAAAGGTAAAAGCCATCGTGTGCATGGGTAAGGACAATGCAAAGCTGATGGATTTCTTCTCTAATGAAGTGAAGGAGATTCGAGATTGCCATTCTCTTATCGAAGCTGTTGCTGCTTGCCGCGAACTTGCCACTGAAGGCGATACCGTATTGCTTTCCCCTTGCTGCGCAAGCTTCGACCTCTTCTCGAGCTATGAAGACCGTGGACGCAAGTTTAAGGACGCTGTCAACGAGCTTTGATCATCTCCTATCGCAAACTGACCAACCAAACACAAAATTATGAGTCAAGAAATAGACGGAATATACATAAGAGAATCGCTTGACGGGAGACCTATAGAAACAAAAAGCGAACAGAAGAAAACGAAAAAAGCCACAAAAAAAAGAAGTGAGGATGTAGTGACAGCCCTCAAGAGCGACCCTTACATTTGGGGCATCTACCTCCTATTGGTGCTTATTTCCATCATTGAGCTCTATAGCGCTTCCGCTTCGGAGGTAGTGGGGACTAATGTTTATGCCCCCCTTATCCGTCACGGAATGTTTCTCGGCATAGGATTTGTGATTCTTTATCTCATACAAAGGATTCACTATGGATATATCACGCGCTTCGCGGGAGCCATCGGTGTCTTGTCGTGGCTTGCATTGGCATATTCTACATTCATGGGAGTCGAGATCAATGGAGCCCAACGAGCATTTATGTTAGGACCTTTCACTGTCCAACCCCCTGAAATAGTGAAATTGACAGTGATTATCTGGCTCGCCACCATCCTTGCCAAGAGTCAGATGCGTCATGATGTGAAGACCTCCGGCATCGTCTATTCTGCAATTGTCGTTGCTGCATTCGGTGGATTGTTGGCACTTAACGGATTGACCAACACTCTGCTTGTGATGGTAGTAAGTGTCTCTATGTTTTTGATTTGTGGTATTCCACTGAGGAAAATCTGTATAGTGATCGGTGTATATGGAGTTCTATTCGGAATATTCTATGTATTCACCAAGGTGATAAATAGATCGTCGGAATTCGACAAAGTTGGACAGACCGAACAAGTCGTAGTAGAAGCTACCGGTGGCGATCACTCATTAGGCTCTCAAACTCAGATAAACCGTATATTGCGATTCCTGAAAGGAGTCCATCCTGAAGATGAACTCAACGATGAAAACCGCCAGGTCATAATGGCAAAATTGGCTCAAGCACGCGGAGGAGTAGTAGGCAAAGGATTCGGCAACTCCCGAGAAAGCGTGCGTCTGCCACTTGCCTTCTCCGACTATATATATAGTATTGTCATTGAGGAAAGCGGACTTATCGGAGGCATATTCCTTATGATTCTCTATCTCTTGCTGCTCGCAAGAGCCGGCTATGTCGCTTATAATCTGAACAGGGCATTGCCCGCCTTCCTTATCTTAGGGTGTGCCATATTGATAGTATTCCAAGCATTGGTACACATGGCGATTGTCACAGGTCTTTTCCCTGTGTCCGGACAGCCTTTGCCACTCATCTCGAAGGGCGGAACGTCCGTGCTGGTGATGAGTGCAGCTATCGGCATCATGCTATCCGTATCACGCTACGCAACTCGCCAGAAGGAAGGAAAATCAGCTCGCGATAATGACGAGGCTCGCCATCTTGGCGACGACATGAATGCCATCAACGCATCGGCAGACAATTGACCCTTAAAAAATGAATTGATGTAACCCATGAAAAAAGACAAGTACAGAATATTGATAAGTGGCGGAGGAACCGGAGGACATATTTTCCCGGCTCTCAGCATCGCTAATGCGCTCAAGGAGCGCTTGAACGCCGAAATACTATTCGTAGGGGCAGACAATAGAATGGAGATGGAGAGAGTCCCGGCTGCCGGATACGAAATAAAGGGGCTACCCGTGGCTGGATTCAATCGAAAAAACCTGTTCAAGAATATTGGTGTGCTTATCAAGCTCCGCCGTTCAATTGCTATGGCTCGAAAGATTGTAGCCGACTTCAAGCCCGACATTGCCATCGGAGTAGGCGGCTATTGCTCCGGACCAACACTGAAGGCTGCGCAAAGAGCCGGCGTTCCGACTGTGCTTCAAGAACAGAACTCCTACGCCGGGGTGACAAACAAGCTTCTTGCAAAGAAAGCAAAGAAGATTTGTGTGGCTTATCCCGACCTGGAAAGATTTTTCCCGGCTGATAAGATAGTGCTCACAGGAAACCCTGTGCGCAAAGACTTGCTTTCCAAAGAGATCTCAGCAGACAAGGCTCGTGAAAGATTTGGTCTTAACCCGAAACTCCCCACAGTACTCGTAGTAGGAGGAAGCTTAGGTGCGCTGACTCTCAATGAGAGCATGGAAGCCGGCATAAAGAGACTCAACGACGCCGGAATCCAAGTGATCTGGCAAACCGGAAAGAATTTCGGCGACAGAGGCACAGCCGCTGTAAAAAATATCAATGGTGTAGTGGTCTCCAAATTCATATCCGATATGGCTGCAGCATATTCGGCTGCCGACTTGGTAGTATCACGTGCCGGGGCAGGATCTATCAGCGAGCTTGAACTTCTTGGCAAACCTTGCATTCTTGTGCCAAGCCCCAATGTGGCAGAAGACCATCAGACAAAGAATGCCCGTGCTCTCTCCGACAAGGGAGCTGCAATACTGGTGAAAGATGCTGAAGCTCGCGAAAAACTCATCGACGAAATCTTAAGCGTAATCCACGATAGCAAAAAGCTTGAGGATATGAGTAAAGAAATCAAGAAGCTGGCTCTGCCGGACTCAGACGAAAAGATTGTAGATGAAATTATCAAAATAATGCAGAATTCTTAATTCACAATTTGCTACGCAATTATAGATAGGATGGTAGAAATTATGAAGTGTCTTTAATTATGCATTATGAATTATGCATTATGAATTATGAAAATAAATATACCTAAAAACATATATTTCGTAGGTGCCGGTGGCATTGGAATGGCTAATCTCGTGAGATATTTCCTCTCAAAAGGATGCCACATTGCCGGCTACGACCGCACGTCGACCCTCCTTACAGACGCTCTGATTAAAGAGGGTGCCGAAATTATATTCGAAGATAATCCGGAGCTTATCCCTGAAGTAATGAAGAGTCCGGAAGACACTCTTGTAGTCTATACTCCGGCTGTAGGAGACGACAACCGCATACTCTCTGAATTCCATAAACTGGGCTTCACTCCGATAAAGCGTGCAGCTGTGCTCGGACTAATCACAGCAGACACTGATGGCATCTGCATCGCCGGATCGCACGGAAAGACTACCACTTCGTCTATGACCGCTTGGATCTTGGAGCAGACAAAAGGAGGATGCAATGCATTTTTAGGTGGTATACTGCGAAACACGGGTAGCAACCTCATGATATCCCGCGGAAGCCACTATTCAGTGATAGAAGCTGATGAGTATGACCGTTCGTTCCATAGACTCCACCCATGGCTGGCAGTAGTGACCTCTACCGACCCGGATCATCTCGACATCTACGGAGACGAAGCCGGCTACCTCGAAGGTTTTGCTCATTTCACTTCACTGATACGTCCCGGAGGATACCTAATCATGCATACCGGTCTTAAGCTTATCCCGAGAATAGGTGGTAAAGTCACTCTTGAGACCTACAGTGGACACCGCGGACCCGAAAAAGGAGACTGGTATGCCGACAATGTAAAGTGGGGCACGGGATCCCTGACCATCGACATCCATGGTCCGGAAACTGAAATTACCGACATTAGCCTCGGAGTCCCTGTTGAAATCAACATCGACAATGCTGTGGCAGCAGCCGCTGCTTCTTGGCATGCCGGAGCAACTCCCGAAGAGATCAAAAAAGGGCTTGAGACCTTCAAGGGAGCTGAACGTAGATTCCAAATATGGCTCGACGGAGTGAAGGAGAGCAAGACCGCTGTCATCGACGACTATGCACACTCCCCGGCAGAAGTGAAGGCCTCAATAGAATCAGTCAGGAAGCTCTATCCTGGGAAAGAGATAGCAGTAATCTTCCAGCCGCATCTCTACACCCGTACGCGCGACTTCGCCGGAGAGTTTGCTGAAGCCCTCTCATCTGCCGACCGACTGATCATGACAGAGATATACCCTGCGAGAGAAAAACCAATCCCGGGAGTCGACTCTGAAATGGTCTTAAAAGACGTCAAATGCAAAAATAAAATATTTTGTGAGCGAAAAAATTTGCTCAATTTGATAAAAAATAGTAATTTTGAAGTTCTTATGACACTCGGTGCGGCAGATCTCAACGTCTTGTTGCCCGAAATATGTCGTATCGTCAACTAAACTAATTGATTAGCAATCTGTTATATACAAATTTTAAAATAGAGGGATAGAGGATTAGAAAATATGTGGAAGACAACTTTTAAAATCGTCTTGTGCCTTATGCTACTGGGATATGTGGCATTTGCCTTTGCGTTCGTAAAAGAAGAGAACGCAAAGCGATTATGCCAGGGCATAGACCTCCGCATTGTCGGAAATACACTTCCTGACAGCGTCTTGAGGCAAGGTGTCAACTCCCAGCTTGCCAAATATGGCCACAAATTGAAAGGGGAAAACATAGGGAAAATCAATCTCAAGAATCTTGAGGATTATCTAAGCGCATTCTCTAACTTCGAATCGGTGGAATGCTCATTCAATCCTGATAGCCGACTGCGCATCACGATAGCACCCATCAAAGCTGAAGTGAGAGTATTCACAGACAAAGGTCGCAGTTTCTACATCAACAGATTCGGCAAGCGCATCAAGGCAGACGCAGAGTTCTATATTGATGTCCCTGTCTTGATTGCTCCGGAGAAATATGACGATTGCATCTCGAGTGCTTTGTCCGTAATCAGATATACAGCATCTGATCCGGAACTCGGTCCTCTCATTGCTGCTTATAAAATCGACGGACCAAGCGACTTGATAATCATTCCAAAGCTTCAAGGACACGTCATCAATTTCGGCGATTCTACGCGCCCGGAACAAAAAAGAGCTGCGATATTGGCAGCATACCGCAACGTTCTTCCGGCAAAAGGCTGGAATATATACGACACTATTTCTGTCAAATTCAAAAACCAAATTGTGGCATCTCGCAAGAACAAAGCGATTTCAACTCATGGTGCACTCGAAGATGACGGGATAGATCTTGAAGAAGCCACTCTTCCGGAAGTGGCAAATATTAATACTCAAAATTCCGCAGGAGATAACGGTTAAGATATATAAATGGCTACAGACAAATACATAGCAGCACTTGAGATAAGCAGTTCGAAAGTAATTGGTGCGGTCGGAGCTGTCGGCAAAAGCGGACAGCTGGAAATCCTTGCCATCGAGCAAGAAAAGGGAGCTGATTCCGTAAGATACGGACAGATTCAGAATATCGGAGACACTTACAATAAGATCGACTATGTCCTCGAAAGGCTCAGACGCCGACCTAATATTGCACCTAAAGAAATCATCGGTGTATACGTCGGGATTTCAGGACGATCTTTGAGAAACATCAGGAAGGATGTTTCGCTCGCTCTTCCTGACGATACCGATATCACTGATGATATCATCGAGCGCCTTAAAAGAAGCGCAATGGAGGCTGACCTTGACAGTTCTCTCGAAATAGTGGATGCCATACCTCGATATTTCACAGTTGGAAAGACCGAGACCCAACGCCCCAAAGGAATGATGAGCAATAACATATCCGCAGTCTACGACCTGATTGTCGCTCGTCCAATCATTCAGAGCAATATCAAGAGGGTGGTCAAAGACCGTCTTGACCTTGACATCAGAGGAATTGTAATCACTCCTTTGGCTACCGGAGAAATTGCTCTTAATGAACACGAGAAAAAACTCGGCTGTATGCTCGTCGACATAGGTGCGGAGACCACTACCGTCACAATCTATTCTCGTGGCAACCTCGTATACTTTGCCACTCTACCATTCGGAGGAAGAAATATTACCTTAGACCTTATGGAGCTCAATGAGCTGGAAGATAAGGCTGAGGAGTTAAAAATCAACTCCGGAAATGCCATTTCTCCTTCCGTACCGTCTCAATTGAAAGTCGGAAACCACAAGCAGTCGGAAATAAACAATTATGTAGTGGCAAGATCTGAAGAGATTGTGGCAAACATTGTGGAGCAGATTAAATATGCAGGGCTCACCGAAAAGGATATTCCCGAAGGCATTGTGCTTTGCGGTGGGGGCGCCCGACTTAATGGTATGGTGGAACTCATCGGTAAATTCACCGGTCTTAAGGTAAGAATGGCAAATCTCCCTCACTACATCAGGATGACAGATATCAATGGTCAGTCGATGGAAAGCCTGCAGATCGCCGCAATCCTGTATGCAGCTTCAAAAACTGCCGAAGATGATTGCCTGCAAATTCCGGCTCCGCCCGAACCGGAAGAAGAACCGGAAGAAAAAATTGAGAAAATTGAAGAAATTCGTGATAAAAAAACTAAACCAAACAAGCCGGGAATATTCGGCAGAATAGGCAAAAAAATGGGAGAATGGTTCACTCCTATAGGGGAAGACGATGATGGCGACGAACTCACTTAAAAAAGAATCATCTACCACCTCAAAATAAAAATCAATATGGAAGATTATCTCAACGACATATCAAACACAACCGAATTTCTTGATGATGCCACTTCCGCTATCATCAAGGTGATAGGTGTAGGCGGTGGTGGTGACAATGCTGTCAACTATATGTACCGGCAGAATATCCCCAACGTCAACTTCGTGGTGTGCAATACCGACGAGCAAGCGCTCAAAATGTCGCCCGTGCCAAATCAGCTTATCTTGGGATGGGACGTCACCCGAGGTAGGGGAGCGGGAAATGATCCCGGTACTGGACGCCAATGTGCGGAAGCATCTACAGAAGACATCCGAGCTCTCTTCGACAAGAATACAGAAATGGTCTTCATCACTGCAGGCATGGGCGGTGGCACCGGAACCGGAGCTGCCCCCGTAGTAGCAAGGATCGCCAAAGAAGAGAATAAGCTGACCATCGGAATCGTTACTATTCCTTTCCTTTTCGAAGGAAAGAAAAAGATTATGAAAGCCATTGAAGGTGCAAAGGAGATGCAGAAGTTTGTAGATGCTCTCCTCGTCATCAACAACGAGCAACTGATCGAGATATACCCGGATCTCAACTTCTTCAATGCTTTTGAGAAGGCCGACGACACTCTTGCCAATGCTGCCAGGTCAATTTCTGAAATCATCAGTGAGGAATGCTACATCAATGTTGACTTTGAAGATGTCAAGACCACTCTGCGCGACTCTAAGACCGCTATCATTGCCACTGCATACGGCGATGGCGACCATCGCATCACGAGTGCTATCACCAACGCCCTGCACTCTCCATTGATGAAGAAACACGATGTCAACACTTCGCAAAGATTGCTTCTGAAATTTGCATGTAACCGAAATAGCGAGAAGCCTATCACAGCTCAGGAAATGACAGAAATCTATGCATTTACATCAAAACTTCCTGACAATATAGATGTGAAATGGGGCATCGCTGACAATCCGGAACTTGGCGACAAGCTTAAAGTCACAATCCTCGCATCCGGATTCGACCTTCACCTCATTGATAAGAAAATCAACGAACACGATAAGGAGTCAGACAATATCGTTCTCTTTGGCGATGGCCATGATCCCGAAGCCAAAAATGAGAAGGAAAAAGAAGTCGACAGGCAGATAGCCGAAATGTATGGTGCTGACAAACTGAAACAGCAGATTCAGGATGCCAACAAAGCTAAATATGCCGTCTTGGATCCTTCGCAGTATGACGACCATGATGTGATAGCTCTACTTGAAAGGATTCCGACATTCAGTAGAGATGCAAAATATCTCGAAGAGCTAAGAAAAGTTAAGGATAAGAAAACCCGCCGTAATACTCCTGACTATCTTAACCCGGCGAAAAAAGAAGACGAAGAAAACAAAAACAATAACGTCATAAGTTTTTAAATTATCAAGATGAATTCTCAATCCACACAGACACCTGAGAATCCTGAAAAATTTCAGATGGTGGCCAAGACCTTTCAAGGTCTTGAGGAAGTGCTACGCGACGAGCTCATAGAGCTTGGTGCTGAAAATGTCGAGGTAGGCAAACGCATGGTGCAGTTTGAAGGTGACCTCGCTTTGATGTACAAAGCCAACATTTGCTGCCGCACCGCACTGAGAATATTGAAACCTATAGTGAAATTCACGGCTTCGAATCCCGATGAGCTCTATGATGCAGTCCGCGAGATAGAATGGGAGAAATACATGACTCCGGAATCGACTTTCTCGATCGACCCGACTGTCTCGAGCGCAGATTTCACTCACTCCAAGTTTGTCACATATCGCGTAAAAGACGGTATTGTAGACCATTTCAACGATGTCTACGGCAAACGTCCTTCCATTCGCCTGCAGGGAGCCGATATCCAGCTAAATGTGCATATTTCTGAAGATAGAGTCACCATATCTCTCGACTCAAGCGGCGAGCCCCTGTCAAAACGTGGCTATAAGGTTGAGAATACTGAAGCCCCTATCAATGAAGTGCTCGCGGCTGGCATAATTATGCTGACTGGTTGGAAAGGAGATTGCGACTTTGCCGATCCGATGTGCGGTTCGGGCACATTCCTGATTGAAGCAGCCTTAATTGCAGCCAATATAAATCCGGGAATATATAGGGAAAAATTCGCATTCGAGACTTGGGAGGACTTTGATGAAGAACTCTTTGAAGAAATATATAATGACGACTCTGCCGAACGCGAATTTGCCTACAAGATATATGGTGGCGACATAGATCCCGAAGTAGTCAAGATAGCGCGCCGCAATATAAAGAGTGCCAAGGTGGAAAGCATGGTAGAAGTCAGCTGTAAGAGCATCGAGGATTGGACTGATAATGCTCCCGAAGGAGTCCTCGTGATGAATCCTCCGTATGGACAGCGAATCAATCCAACCAATATGACTGCCCAAGCTCTCTACCGCACAATCGGCACATGCCTTAAGAAAAATTTCGAGGGCTGGCATGCTTGGATCATCGGTCTGGAAGATGGTTTTATGCAAGATATAGGATTAAAGCCATCTGTAAAATATCCACTTTACAACGGAGGCCTTGAATGTACGCTCAACGAATATGTGATGTTCGGCGGAGCATACAATGATTTCAGGGCAGAAGGAGGAGTGGTAAAACACGGATCCGGCAAAGGCGACGGTCCAAAAGTGAGACGTATGTCCGACCGCGAATGGGAAGATGATGCAAAGCGTTACGACGGAAAGAGCCGTAAAAAAGATTCTGGCAAGGGCGACCGTCAGAAACGTCACTTCAACGACAAGGCTCGCCACTATAACGACGACGACAACCAGCCGCTATTCAACGAAGAAAAGCCGCGCCGATTCAGCGATGACAAGCCAAAGCGATTCGACAATGACAGCAAGCCGCGCCGATTCAGCGATGACAAGCCAAAGCGATTCGACAATGACAGTAAGCCACGCAGGTTTGACAACGACGACAAGTCTCGCCGATTCAACGATAACAAACCTCGCCGATTTGACAACGGATCCGACAAACCGCGTCGCTTCAACGATGACAAGAATCAGAAACCTCGGTATCAGACTGAAGGGCGCACTATCTCCAACAAAGGACCGAAGCTTACTAATTACATTGAGACCCTTGCGCCGGGTAAGATGCGTTCAAGGAAGAATTTCAAAAACTCATTCAATCAGGACGACGAGTAATGGAGACGGTAACGCCCGAACAGGAGAATGACAATTACTTGACAGCCGGACCCGGCTCAATGATAGTAGGATCTATAGCAGCGATCATAATGATCGCTGCTACTCTGCTTTTTATGCCATCATTAAGACCGGAAGGAGAATTTGGTCTCTGCATCACATTGCCTACCAACCCATTGCCTACAGCAATAGCATGCGGCATAAATACTCTGCTCATTGCTTTGGCTATTTTCTTGGCTTTCATATTCAACAAGAAGCATTCTTTTGTAAAGAGCACAGAAGCATTGCTGCCGACTGCTATGGCTGTGATATTGGCATCAAATCCGGTCAACACTTCATATCTTGGTTCGCCGGTAATAATGCTTATAGTCAATCTTATATGCCTCGATATCATGATGAAGGCATATAATGCCGAAAATGCCACAACGTCAATGTTTGCCGTTGCCACTTATCTCTCCTTAGGGTCAATGGTGCAATACGCATTTTTGGTCTTGATTATAGTGTATCCTATAATGGCTATAATGACAAAAGTGTGTAGGATAAAGGAGATAGTTGCCTATTTTATGGGACTTATTGCCCCTTATTGGGTAGCACTCGGATTTGGATTCATATCTTTCTCCGACTTCCGTATGCCACAATTCTTGGCAGATCTTCCCAATGCCGACGGCAACTATCTGCTCATGGTCTTTGTCTCACTCTGCACACTCGCACTCGTAGGTCTGATGATGATGCTAAATAATGCCATGCTAATATATGCTGGCAACATGAGAGTACGCACCTTCAACAATATGATAAATCTCTTAGGATTCACTTGCGGAATATTCATGCTTGCAGATTTTGATAATTTTGGAGCGTATGCATCTTCATTTTGCTTTGCAGTGTCGGTCCAGATATCCAATTTCTTTGCAATGAGAAGGATACCGCAAAGTCCTGTATGGTTTTGGGGATTATTGTCGCTCTTCATGGCTTTGTTCATATTCATGCTCGTAGAGTCCCTCATAGCATAATTCATAATGAAAATCATCGCGGATAAGAATATTCCATTTCTTGAAGGAAGGATTAAAGATGCTCAATTGATACAATTGCCCGCATCAGAGATAGATGCACATGCAGTAAAGGATGCAGATGCGCTTATAGTGCGTACTCGCACTGAATGCGACAGACTGTTGCTAAAAGATTCCAATGTAAAGATCGTAGCTTCTGCTACAATAGGAACTGACCATATAGATATTCCATGGTGTCTCGAAAACGGCATAGCAGTGAGCAATGCTCCGGGATGTAATGCACCGGGTGTGGCTCTTTACGTATGGTCTAATTTGCTGCGCAATGGTTTTGATCCTG